>NZ_JCAYNT010000006.1:0-216550 GCF_059758095.1 Shewanella sp. MF05913 | reverse complement strand
CGGTTGCGCCTGCCGTGACAGGGACTTCAACATCAAAGCCATTATCCAGCATGTCCTGGGTAACAGGGCCGTTAAACAATTCAGTGCCGTTGCCGTCGGTGACAATCAAGGTGTCGCCCACTTGGGTACCCGTCGCTAAGGTCACGGTTGCGGTGACGGTGCCGTCAGTACCAATTTCATCGCTGTTAAAGATACCGTCAGTGCCCATGCCGCTAAATTCTACAGTCGGTGCAGGCGCCATGGTGGCATCAACAGGTTGTGTGTCGGTTGCGGTTGCAGATGGGTTACCGGCGATATCAATCACCTGTGCGGTGACATCAACATCGGTTGCGCCTGCGGTCACAGGGACTTCAACATCAAAGCCATTATCCAGCATGTCTTGAGTGACAGGGCCATTAAACAATTCAGTGCCATTGCCGTCGGTGACAATCAAGGTGTCGCCCACTTGGGTACCGGTCGCTAAGGTGACGGTTGCGGTGACGGTGCCGTCGCTGCCGATCTCATCGCTGTTAAAGATACCGTCAGTGCCCATGCCGCTAAATTCTACAAGCGGTGCAGGAGCCATGGTGGCATCAACAGGTTGTGTGTCGGTTGCGGTTGCAGATGGGTTACCGGCGATATCAATCACCTGTGCGGTGACATCAACATCGGTTGCGCCTGCAGTCACAGGGACTTCAACATCAAAGCCATTATCCAGCATGTCTTGAGTGACAGGGCCATTAAACAATTCAGTGCCATTGCCGTCGGTGACAATCAAGGTGTCGCCCACTTGCGTACCGGTCGCTAAGGTGACGGTTGCGGTGACGGTGCCGTCGCTGCCGATCTCATCGCTGTTAAAGATACCGTCAGTGCCCATGCCGCTAAATTCTACAAGCGGTGCAGGAGCCATGGTGGCATCAACAGGTTGTGTGTCGGTTGCGGTTGCAGATGGGTTACCGGCGATATCAATCACCTGTGCGGTGACATCAACATCGGTTGCGCCTGCGGTCACAGGGACTTCAACATCAAAGCCATTATCCAGCATGTCCTGAGTAACAGGGCCGTTAAACAATTCAGTGCCGTTGCCGTCGGTGACAATCAAGGTGTCGCCCACTTGCGTGCCGGTCGCTAAGGTCACGGTTGCGGTGACGGTGCCATCGCTACCAATTTCGCTGGCGTTATAAATCCCGTCGCTGCCCATGCCGCTGAACTCAACGCTAGGTGCAGGTGCGGCAACATTATCAACAGGTTGTGTGTCGGTTGCGGTTGCAGACGGGTTACCGGCAGCGTCAGTGACTTGAGCCGTGACGTTTACTTCTGTTGCGCCAGCAGTCACAGGCACTTCAACAGCGTAACCATTGGTTAGCATCGCTTGCGTCACGGTGACCGTCGCTAATACGTTTCCACTGCCATCGGTCACGACGAGAGTGTCGCCGATCTGGGTGCCAGTCGCTAACGTGACAGTTGCGGTCACGGTGCCGTCAGCACCAATTTCGCTGGCGTTATAAATCCCGTCGCTGCCCATGCCGCTGAACTCTACAAGCGGTGCTGGTGACGTTATGTCAACAATTCCATCATCAGTATCAGTGGCAGAATTACCAGCAGGATCTGTAACTTCAGCAACGACTGTATAGTCGCCTTCAGCTAGCGGATCTCTTACGTCAACCTCATAGGTTCCATCTGGCTGAACCGTTGTTGTTATCGTTTGTTCGTTACCTTCACTATCCGTAATAATTAACGTAACAGTACTGCCAACAGGTGCGTCAGTCGTACCAGTAATAGTTGGTGTTGTGTCAGTTGTGAGAGCTGGTGCATCAACGGTAATAACTGGTGGCGTGGTATCTAAAATTGCAGAGTCGCTTCCTTCAGGTGATGTATTACCAGTAGAATCAACGATTACAGCAACAACTTCAATTTCTTCACCTTCACCAGGAGCAGGTAAATCGAGATTTACACTCCCTGTATCAATATCTTCTTGTGTTAATACAATTTCAATGCCATTGACAATAAGGGTATCACCGGCTTGAGCACCGGTGTTGTCCAAGCCGATAGTAACGTTTATTTCTGTCGCGCCATTGAGTTCTTCATTACTAATAAAACCATCATCATTAGTATCTGTATTAATAATAACGGTAGGAGCGCCGTCAGCAACTGGCGTGACTTCAATGGTTAACGTAGCAGTAATACCAGTATTGGTGGTGTAAGTGATCACTGGTACGCTGCCGTTCCAGTTTTCATTTGGTGTGAAGGTATAAGAACCGTCAGCGTTTAACACGAGCACACCATTTTCTAGGGTAACTTCGGTGCCAGCATCATAGCTTTGGCCGTTAACTTCGAAGCTCACAACACTTAAATCTGAATCGACATCGCTGTCATTATCTAACACGTTACCGGTGGCAACGGTATCTTCAACAATGGTATTGCTGTCATTAACTAATACTGACGCATCATCAAGCGGCGTGACTTCAATGGTTAATGTCGCGGTAATACCAGTGTTGGTGGTGTAAGTGATCACCGGTACGCTGCCGTTCCAGTTTTCATTTGGTGTGAAGGTGTATGAACCGTCAGCGTTTAACACGATCACGCCATTTTCTAAGGTGACTTCGGTGCCAGCATCATAGCTTTGGCCGTTAACTTCGAAGCTCACAACGCTTAAATCTGAATCGACATCGCTGTCATTATCTAACACGTTACCGGTGGCAACGGTATCTTCAACAATGGTATTGCTGTCATTAACTAATACTGACGCATCATCAAGCGGCGTGACTTCAATGGTTAATGTCGCGGTAATACCGGTATTTGTGGTGTAAGTGATCACCGGTACGCTGCCGTTCCAGTTTTCATTTGGTGTAAAGGTGTATGAACCGTCAGCGTTTAACACGATCACGCCATTTTCTAAGGTAACTTCAGTACCAGCATCATAGCTTTGGCCGTTAACTTCGAAGCTCACAACACTTAAATCTGAATCGACATCGCTGTCGTTATCTAACACGTTACCGGTGGCAACGGTATCTTCAACAATGGTATTGCTGTCATTAACTAATACTGACGCATCATCAAGCGGCGTGACTTCAATGGTTAATGTCGCGGTAATACCGGTATTTGTGGTGTAAGTGATCACCGGTACGCTGCCGTTCCAGTTTTCATTTGGTGTAAAGGTGTATGAACCGTCAGCGTTTAACACGATCACGCCATTTTCTAAGGTAACTTCAGTACCAGCATCATAGCTTTGGCCGTTAACTTCGAAGCTCACAACACTTAAATCTGAATCGACATCGCTGTCGTTATCTAACACGTTACCGGTGGCAACGGTATCTTCAACAATGGTATTGCTGTCATTAACTAATACTGACGCATCATCAAGCGGCGTGACTTCAATGGTTAACGTAGCAGTGATACCAGTATTGGTGGTGTAAGTGATCACTGGTACGCTGCCGTTCCAGTTTTCATTTGGTGTGAAGGTGTATGAACCGTCAGCGTTTAACACGAGCACGCCATTTTCTAGGGTAACTTCGGTGCCAGCATCATAGCTTTGGCCGTTAACTTCGAAGCTCACTACGCTTAAATCTGAATCGACATCGCTGTCGTTATCTAACACGTTACCGGTGGCAACGGTATCTTCAACAATGGTATTGCTGTCATTTACTAACACTGACGCATCATCAAGCGGCGTGACTTCAATGGTTAATGTCGCGGTAATACCTGTGTTGGTGGTGTAAGTGATCACAGGAACAGTGCCGTTCCAGTTTTCATTTGGCGTGAAGGTATAAGAACCATCAGCATTTAACACGAGTACACCATTTTCGAGGGTAACTTCAGTGCCTGCTGGATAGATTTCGCCGTTAACTTCGAAGCTCACTACGCTCAATGCTGAATCAGCATCAGTGTCATTACTTAATACATTACCTGAAGCTATTTGGTCTTCGCCAACCGTGATTGAATCGTTGACTAAAATTGATGGGGAATCGTTTTCGCCTAAACCTTCTTCCTGAATTACAGCTGTTGGGGCAGCCGCTTGTCCAGTTGTATCATAACCATTGTCAGCAAGTGTTTCGCTTCCATCACGTGATACTGCAACATAGCCAAAATCACCCTGGTTGGCAGTTGGGGCGCCAGCAGCGGTTTCAGGTAGTTCTGTTGTTGGATCTTCGCCTGAAGCGATAAGATCTTGTAGCGCTTCAATTTCATCTAAAGCTGTTTGATCTAAAACCTGATCCTCTGCGTTAAGAGCATTGGTAATCGTTTCATCTGTAGGCATATCTTCACTATTGAAAATAGTGCCATCATCAAAAGTAATGACGAAGTTTATGCTTTCGTCACTAGTCACTGTCGCTCCGGTTGGCACTATTTGGCCTAACTGAAGCTCAGTTGTTTGGTTATTGATGGTCATGACTACTTTGCCTTCAGAGGCAGAAAGTATCCCGTTTTGTGATGTTTTAATCGATTCCATTTGAAGCTCCCAACAGCTTTGATATTCAGGTAATTAATACGTAAGTATGCGTGATCTTGGTCAAAGTATTATGAATTTTAAATTAAAAATAATTTAACCGTAATCTAACAATTCTACCATGAATTAGGTATGTGGTCAATTTTTTGACGTCACGGTATGATTGCGTAACTAGTTGATTATTAGTTTATTAAATAGATATTTGTAATGATTAATATTGTAGAGTTTATCAGGGGTTAATGCTTTTACACGGTAAACGTCTTATCGGCACACATGAAATTTTCTGAATAAAAAACCCGCAAGGTAGCGGGTTTGATAACTATCTCGAAGTAAATTCATACTAAAGCATTACATAGAGATTGCTGCTTTACGGTAGCTTTGTGCTGCAGGAGTGTTTTCGCCTAATTGCTCTTGGATTTTTGCTAGTGCTAACCAGGCTTGATGTGACGGTGCAATTCTGCATACGTTTTGCCAATGGATTTTGGCTTGTTTAGCATCACGCTGTTGCATGGCCAGTTTTGCTAAGCACGTTTGATAGTCGGCATCATTCTCATGAGTGCTTTCAAGACGCTCGAGCAACTTACGTATTTCGCTATCATCTGCGCTGACTAAATCTGGCAAGGCGTTAAATAAGAGTGAGGTGGGCTGAGCTTTAAGTTGTTTGCTCAGTAGTTTTAAGGCTTTATCTTGGTGTTTAAATAGATTTAAACCATGAGCATAAGCCACTATCAATTCATCCTGTTTACGCTCAGCTTTACTTAACCAGTGCCAGCATTTTTCCAATTCAGCCTCAGAATCTTGGGCTGCATTGGTTAATAAAATTGCATTGGTTTGTGTCGCTAATCCTAGTTGCTCGCTATCGTTCAGTATTTTACGTTTCGCCACAATAGGGAGCAGTAGTTTAAGTGCTTGCCAGTCTTGTTGTTGTTGATACAAATCCACTGCTAGCCTTAAAACTGGGGCGTTACTTTTGCTGGTTGGGCTGAGCCTATCAACTATAGTTCTGGCTTTAACTAGCTCACCTTGCTTAATAAAATAGCGTGCACGAGAGGTCTCTACCGCCGTTTTGGCAATAGGATTTTTCTCTGCTTGAGTTAAGTAGTGGTCGCGCGCTGTGGTTTTACCTTGATAGTGCGCCGCTCGAGCGGCAGCAAACAAGTTTAATAACGGTATTTCACCTTGCTGGGCACCTTTAGCCATTGCTGTTTCTGCTGCTGGCCAATCTTCTTCTGCGATAGCTAAAGCGCCAATAAGGGTCTGTTTTTTAGCCGTTTTTTGTCGCCATTTAGCGGGTAGGTAACGACTGCTTAAAATAATATTAAGCAGTAATACTAATAACCATTCCACTAATTGCAGTGCAAAATAAAAGAAAATTAACCCCACAACAGCGGCAACTAAACTGGTTTCAATTTGATATTCGCCAATCGCAATATAGACATAACCGCTTTGGCCAATAATGAGTGGGCTTACACATAATCCAATTAAGATAAGCAACACATACACTAAGGTTTTAATCATTGTGCAAGTTCCTCCACTGGCATGATTTCACCGTAGGTAACTAGCTGTTGAAGTAACGGTGATGCCTGGAATTTATTAAGAGTGATTTTCTCAACCTTTACTCTTGCAAGCTTCTCTAATGCTGCAACTGTTTCCTTGGTTTTTGCATCTGTTAAATCAAAATATTGCTGTAACCATTTGTCAGCTAATGCAATAGATTGCTGATAATTAACGTGGTCAAATCGGTATAAAGACAGTTGTGCTTGAAGTAATTTATTACGGATGTTTTCCACTAAATACCACTGTTGTTCAGGGGATAAAAGTGGCTCTAAATCTGTGGTTCGTTTACGGATAGTGACAAAGCCGTCCGTTAAATCATGCCAAGTGCGCGCAAGGTTTTGTTGCCAATCGTCTATTGAATCTGTCATTGGCGGAGTCTCTGAGTTTTCTTGGAAATTCTCATTAACTCGGTTTAACGGCAGTAACGTTAAGCCATTAATCACAGTGTCTAATTCGAAAATAGTATTGGTAATGTCGGTGGTTTTTAATGATTTTACTTTGTTAATGTCATCGGCAAGGGCTTTACGTAAGACCGTTAACGCTGGGTCTTTCATGGCACTAATACGTTCATCTGCAGACTGTAATAGGGCCATAGCGGTTTGCGGATCGTTTTCTAACCACAATTTTCTGCCGGCCATGCGCACTAGGTATTCAGCTTCAGAGGCCATCCAATGATTAGGGCTTCGCTGGGCGATAACTGCTACTCGCTCTTGTAATAATTTATTTGATTGCTGAAGTTCAGCAAGCTTTGCATAAGCTTTAGTGTCATTAAGTTGTTGTTGCTCTAATGTCGAGAAGCGTTTGTTGCTTGTCATCTCAACTTGCTGTACTTCATACTTTAATGATTGATTTTGTTTAGCTTGTTCAGTAATCGTTTGCCCTAACTGAACTTGGCCACTGTCTTGTTTATCGAGTTGCAGATAAATCCAATAACAAGCCGCGATAGCTGCAATGCCAGTAATTAAACTCAATAATACGCCAAGCCTTATCCACCAAGAGCTGGCTTTGGTTTTACGGCGTTGATTGTTCATTTGGGTATCGTTATTCTGAGCGTTTTTAGTTTTTTTGTTAGTTGACGATGGATTGGGGGTATTGTCTTTTTTGGCCACAGCCGGCTTTTCAACAGGGCTTGGTGTTGGAGAAATGACTTTCTCGTCCTGGTTTGCTGGCGAATTTGGATCTTTTTTATTGTTTTCCATGAACAGTCCTTGAAAGCAAAAATACAACCAATAAAAGCAATATTAATTAATGCATGTCGATGCTACATAACAATATCATAACAAATTTAAGCCCAAGCTCGTAAGTGTTGCTTGAGTATTTGCTCCATTTGCATTGGTAATATGGCTTAATCCCATTGCTTTTGCTTGCATTTCGACACGATTACTAGGGACTATGATATGACATGCGCGTAGCCATGCAAATGATTCTTTTGGTACAAGGTCGACTAAGTTGGATAATATTTCACCGCTAGTGACCACAATGGTATCAATACCAAATGATTTCCATTGCTGGCAAATGTCATGTCCATTAAGCGCGGGTGTGATGCGTTGATACACTTGCCAGTAGTCAACTTGGGCACCGCGTGCGGTTAGTTGCTCGGCCAATTCCTCTCGGCCACCGACGCCACGTACAATAACGAAGGTTTGATTTTCGACATTTTGCAGTTGCGGTAAAGACAATAACCCTTCGCTGTTTTGGCTTGTATCGGGTGAGGTATAGGCATGAATGTTAAACTGCGCAAGGCTGTCTGCGGTCGCTTGGCCTACAGCAAAGTAATGGCAGTGTTGTGGAAATTGTTGTTGTAGTTTTTGTGCGGCAAAATCGACTGCATTGGTACTAATAAACAGTAAGTTGTCGGTATGTTTTAAGCTTGAGGAGTCGAGTTGCTCAGTGGTTTCGGCAACCGCTAAAAGGGGAGTAACAAAGTAAGCAACACCGCTAAGCGAGAGTTGCTCCTCCATTGCTTGATTGCGCCCGAGCGGGCGCGTTAGCAAGACTTTCATCGTCTGTTATCTTGATGAGCAAAAATTAGCTGGCATAAACAGCATCTAAAATGGTTTTAGCGCCGCGACTTAATAAGTCATCTGCCAAAGCTTGGCCCAAACTGACCGCATCAGTTTTAAGACCCGACACTGTGCCAGTAATAATTTGGCTGCCATCAGGGTTACCCACTAATCCGCGTAGGGTTAACTTGTCACCTTCAATTTCAGCAAAAGCGCCAATAGGTACCTGGCATCCGCCTTCTAAGCGGGTGTTCATCGCGCGCTCGGCAAGCACTCGGTAGCGAGTTTCTAAGTGTTCAAGTGGGGCTAATAGCGCCTTAACACGTGCGTCATCAGTACGACATTCAATACCGACTGCACCTTGGCCATTTGCTGGTAATGATTCTTCAGCAGAAATAAAGCTCGCAATACGGTCATTAAGTTTTAAACGAATAAGCCCAGCAGCAGCAAGAATAATGGCATCATAATCGCCACTGTCGAGTTTGGCTAAGCGCGTACCTACATTGCCACGCAAGTCTTTAATGACTAAATCTGGGCGTGCAGCACGAATTTGGCATTGACGGCGTAAACTTGATGTTCCGACTACAGCACCTTGTGGCAATTCGCTGATTGTTTTGTAGCTATTTGAAACAAATGCATCGCGAGGGTCTTCACGTTCACAAATCACTTGTAAACCCAAACCATCTGGGAAGTCTACCGGCACGTCTTTCATCGAATGCACCGCAATATCGGCACGGTTTTCTAGCATAGCGACTTCAAGTTCTTTAACAAACAAGCCTTTGCCACCCACTTTAGCCAATGGCGTATCTAAAATAACATCGCCTTTTGTGCTCATAGGTAGCAGCTCAACCCGCAAACCAGGGTGAATACGTTCTAGCTCAGCTTGCACAAATTCTGCTTGCCACATAGCCAGTGGACTTTTACGTGTTGCAATACGAATTACATTTTCAGACATAGTAGTAGATCCAAGTCAGATAGCCTTAGTTAAGCTAATGCTATCATTGCCCACGCTTTGATGTAACAAATCGATGCTAATTGTTTGAAGTCTGTAGCGCTTATTTACCTTGTTTACATGCATTTAGTGCGAGACAAATTGACACTTAACGTTACAACGATCACAGTTTTGGTAAAATTGTGATGTTCAATCTACTGTAGTTAGTGATAAATTCGAATTATCAAAATTAAAATTGTTAACTCGCAATGTATACATTTAACGTACAGTTATAAGGAAGTAAGCTTTGACTATCGTCACAGCATGTCATCAACAGGAATTAGCACAGCAATTAAATCGTATTCGAGTGGCTCGAGTGCTCAGTGTGCTGCCTCAAATGCAACAAGCATTATTTCATCTCATTCCATTGATGTTGCAAGTTAATCATCCTGATTTGCCTGGCATACTTAACCCTAAAACACCTTGCGGTATCGATTTTTTCTCATTACCAAATCACACTATTGAAGCTTGTCATGCAATGTCATTGGACGTTCCTGCTGTTATTGAGGCGCACTCAACGGCTTTTGAAGGTGTTTACGCCATGGGCAGTACGGCTAGTTTTGGCCAAAACCCCAAGAGTGATATTGATGTGTGGCTGGTGCATAAAAGTCATCTTACACATGCTCAACTCGCTCTGCTTAATGATAAAAATAAATTGCTGACAGACTGGTTTGCTGGTTTTGATTTTGAGGTCAACTTTTACCTTGTTCATCCGATGCAATTTCGTGACTCTAGTGCATTTGAAAGTAGCCAATCATTAGGTTTGGAACACAGTGGCACCAGCCAGCATTGGTTATTGCTAGAAGAGTTTTATCGCTCACATATTTGTTTAGCAGGTAAAACCGTTGCGTGGTGGCCAAGTGCCACCCAACAAATAACCGAGCAATATCCGCATTTACTTTATTTAGGTGATATTAACTCTCTCCCTGCAGCAGAATATTTTGGTGCATCATTATGGCAGTTATATAAAGGCTTAAATAAACCACACAAAGCATTATTAAAGGTTTTGTTATTAGAAACCTACGCGTCGGAATATCCCAACACCACGCTTATTACTCAGCAACTTTGGCAGCTGTGCGAGCAGCAAAACTTTAGCTGCGATAACGATGCTTACTTATTGCTCTATTATCGCATTGAACGTTATTTACTGACTCAAGAGGACGACAATCGTTTAGAGATTGTTAGGCGGTGTTTTTACCTTAAATCTGGGGTCATGCTGTCACAGCAACCCATCTCAGAAGAGCGTGATTGGCGCATTAATAAAATGCGTCATTTAGTCAGCCAGTGGGGCTGGAGTCCAGGCCTTATTGCCACGTTAGATAGCAGCCCTTATTGGCATTCAGGGCAATTAAAATGGTTTAACCAGCAATTAAGCGAATTATTATTAACGAGTTATAAAAACCTGTTGCAGTTTGCCTCTAAGCAGGCCTTAAGCGACCGTATGCGGGTTGAAGAACTGGGTTTACTTGCGCGTAAGTTGCACTCATCGTTTAGTGATGATGACCATATTTTACAGCCACTTAATCGGTTATGGAGCTTATCGACTGCAGAGAAGGTGTTGGTGGTACGTTATTGTGATGCCGCTTCGCGTTTTTACTTATATCGTCAAGCTCAAACCCAAAGTTTAGAGTCGTTAACTGATGCTCGAGCGTCTTTTGTTGGTACCAATGCTAACCAAGTGATCCATGAAGCTGACAATGTTTGTAGCCTTGTAGCTTGGTCTGTTTTGAACGGGCTTGCCACGCTAGATACCCAATGGGCTCAAGTCGGCAGAGGTTCTCACCGTGCTAATAAATTGGCGTATTTGAGTCATAAATTAATCCCGATGTTAAATAATGTGCCTATGGTGTCTAAGCGGCATTTATGTGAGCCATGGTTTTATCAAAAAATTATATTTGTGGTGAATGTTGATGATGACCCAACCGTAAAATGGCAGGGACAAGAATTGATGTTCGATTACATCGACTTGAATGTCTTGTCATTTGGGCGTGATAAAATCAACATGCTGTCTTCTGTTGCTGTGGTGTGTTTAAACAGCTGGGGAGAGTGGCAATGCCACCGTTTTAATGGCGATACTGCATTATTGGAAGCTATCTCGTTTGTGATTTTAGGCCTAAAACGCTCAGATGATAAAGTCGATTTGTCTGTAATAAGTTGCTCTGCAAAACTAAAGCAGCCAATATTTAACCAGCTTAAAGTCTTGTTGTTACGTTGCTATGGCTTGATGAAAAAGGTGAGCCAAACAAGCACGTTAATGCACCAAATCACCATTGGTGAACACAGATATGGGATGTACTTTAATTCATTGGGCATGATGTATCGTAAAATTGATACTGCAGTAAAAAAAGATCTGGTTGAAAACTTGGTCTTGGCAAGGCCTGAGCTCATCGATGACCCATACGCCAGCGTACCTTCGATTATTCAACAGTTTGTTGCCACAGGTGCTAAGCAATATTTTTTGCGTGAACGTAATGACATACTCGATGTGTTTATCGTTGATGAGAATAACCAACTAACACAACTGCAATATCCGCATACAAGCATGAAAGAGTTTGTCGGTAAAGAAAGTCACTTATATGTGTTTAACGAGAAAAAACAGCGTTTACCGGTATTTAATATGCCACAGTTTTTTAAACTGACTCGCATAGAAGGTGAGTTGCAGGTATTACCGTTTGGATTGTCTGATGACGAAATGGGCTCAGCTTTTTAGGTGTGATTAACGTTGCTGATGCTGATGAAAAATATATGGGCTCAGTGTAAGTGCTAAGCCCATTTATTGGATTTTTAAGACTTAATATCTAACTCAATACCACTTTGCTTTTTGATGGCATCAATCACAAAGGGCATAAACTCTAGGCCGTTACGAGTGTCTAACCATTTACCATCAGTGTAATTGAAGTGGAAACCGCCAAACTTTGTCGCAATCCAAATCTCATGAAGCGGCTCTTGTTTGTTGATCACTATCTGTGAGCCATCTTCAAATGCCAGTTGTAACACGTTACCGCTCGCATCAATATCGACATCGGCATCTTGGTCGTCAATTGCTCGTTCGACTGCGTTGTCAATCTCGCCAAACATTTCATCTGCTAATCGATGAAACTCAGTATCTGTCATAGTCATGCATTTCTGTCCTTTGCTTTCTGCGTTATGAATGCGATTATAAGACCATTATTCACTAGATGCACAGATGTTGAGAAAAATGAGACTGCTTTTATTTATTATGCTTGCTAGCCTATTCGTAACCGCATGTGGTCAAAAAGGGGTTTTATACAAAACACCGGAGCCTGTGGCCAACAAAGTTGCTTCGCAATCCGTAAGCACCAATGTGCTTGATAAAGCAGGAACGACTGAACAACAACCCTCAATCTCACAACAAGAATAGCTTTTATAAGGACCTGCATTTTGGATTACTTTTCATATCAAAATGATGCTTTATTCGCCGAAGAATGCGATGTAGCACAGCTAGCAAAGAAACATGGCACCCCGTTATATATTTATTCTCGCGCCACGTTAGAGCGCCATTGGCATGCATTTAACAATGCAGTAGCCGATCATCCTCATCTTATTTGCTACGCAGTAAAGGCTAATTCAAATTTAGCAGTATTAAATGTGCTGGCTCGTTTAGGCAGTGGTTTTGATATTGTGTCTGGTGGTGAGCTGTCTCGCGTATTGCAAGCTGGCGGCGATCCTAAAAAAGTGGTGTTTTCTGGTGTGGGTAAAACCGTTGCCGAAATGGAGCAAGCGCTGCAATTGGGCATTTATTGTTTTAACGTTGAGTCTAGCGCGGAGCTTGAACAGCTTAATGCCGTCGCTGAGCGTTTAGGTAAAGTCGCGCCAGTGTCGCTGCGGATTAACCCAGACGTTGATGCTGGCACGCATCCTTACATTTCAACAGGTCTTAAAGAAAACAAATTCGGTATCGCGATGGAAGAAGCCGAAACCGTGTTTGCCCGTGCAGCGTCACTCGCGCACTTGCAGGTAAAAGGGGTCGATTGCCATATTGGTTCTCAGCTAACCGAAATTAAGCCGTTTTTAGATGCTATGGACCGCATGCTGGCGTTAATCGATCGTTTAGCGAGTCAAGGTATTGTAATTGAACACTTCGACGTTGGTGGCGGCTTAGGTGTTACTTATAACAGCGAAACGCCTCCACATCCAGACGCTTATGCTGCGGCTTTGCTTGAACGTTTAGACGGTCGTTCGTTGAAGTTAATTTTTGAGCCTGGACGTGCCATTGCTGCTAACGCAGGTATTTTTGTTACTCAAGTGCTGTATTTGAAAGAAAACAGCGACAAACGTTTTGCAATTGTTGATGGCGCCATGAACGATCTTATTCGCCCATCACTTTACAGTGCTTGGCAAAATATTATTCCTGTACAACAAACAGATGCAGACAAGTTTGCTTATGATATTGTAGGGCCAGTATGTGAAACCGGTGATTTTTTAGGTAAAGACAGGCAGTTAGCGGTAAAAGCGGGTGATTTATTAGCCGTCCGTTCAAGTGGGGCTTATGGCTTTGCGATGTCATCTAATTATAATTCACGCCCACGAGTGGCCGAAATTATGGTTGATGGCGCTAAAGATGTGGTGGTACGTCAACGTGAAACCTTAGAGCAACTTTGGCAAGGCGAACACCTACTTCCGTAAATTCACTTGTTGTCGGTATAACGTTTTATAAGGAAACTTTCGTGATCCATTTCACCAAAATGCATGGGCTAGGTAACGATTTTATGGTCGTTGATGGCGTAACACAGAACGTGTTTTTTTCGCCTGAGCAAATTCGACGTCTTGCCGATCGTAATTTTGGGATTGGTTTTGATCAATTGTTATTGGTTGAGCCGCCTTATGATCCGGATCTCGATTTTCATTATCGTATTTTTAATGCCGACGGCAGCGAAGTTGAGCAGTGTGGTAACGGTGCCCGCTGCTTTGCTCGGTTTGTGCGAAACAAAGGCTTGACCCAAAAAAATAAAATTCGCGTGAGCACCAGTTCGGGCAAAATTACCTTACGTATTGAGCGAGATGGCCATATCACCGTCAATATGGGCGTGCCCGTCACTGAGCCAAGCCAAATACCCTTTAAAGCCAAAAGAAGTGAAAAAACCTATTTGTTGCAAACGCCAATGCAAACGTACTTATGTGGTGCAATTTCAATGGGTAATCCTCATTGTGTCATTGAAGTGGAAGATGTCGACGCGGTCAATGTTGACGAAATTGGTCGCAGCTTGACCCGCCATGAACGTTTTCCAAAAGGCGTCAATGTGGGCTTTATGCAAATAGTAACGCCTAGCCATATTAAATTACGCGTGTATGAGCGTGGTGCAGCAGAAACGTTAGCCTGCGGAACCGGTGCCTGTGCAGCGGCAGCGATAGGGCAATTACAAGATAAACTCGATAAGCAAGTTAGGGTAGACCTACCGGGCGGCAGTTTAGTGATAAATTGGGAAGGCGAGGGCAAACCATTATGGATGACTGGCCCCGCTGAACACGTATACGATGGGCATATTCAACTATGAGTGACATTACCTCAGAAGCAGTAACTAAAGATGACATCCATGTCGACAGCGTGAGCAGTGCCAACGCGAAAGACATTAATACTCTCGGCCATGATTTAGGTGCAGAAATGCTCAGTAACATACAGGAACTTCCTTTTGATGAAGTGCTAATCCGCGAGTATTTATTAGATAATCCTGACTTTTTTAATCGCTATCCTGAACTGCTTATCGCGATGCGTGTGCCGCATGCAGAGCGCGGCGCGGTGTCGTTGGTTGAGCGCCGTCAAGAATTACTGCGACAACGCGTGAGCGAGCTAGAAGAAGAAATTACGTCGTTGATGAAAATTGCCACTCATA
The DNA here is from genome assembly GCF_059758095.1 of Shewanella sp. MF05913. Taxonomy (NCBI): domain Bacteria; kingdom Pseudomonadati; phylum Pseudomonadota; class Gammaproteobacteria; order Alteromonadales; family Shewanellaceae; genus Shewanella; species Shewanella sp. MF05913. The sequence goes on along the minus strand of NZ_JCAYNT010000006.1, from coordinate 201,721 downwards.
ATGAAAAAATATTCAATTTTAATAATGAGTTATCCTTTAAGTTGCTGGCAAGTAAAGACTTAGGCGAGCTGCGACAAGCTTTGTCTGAAGGCTTAAAAGGTGAGTTTGGTTTTAGTCATGTCAGGTTGATTACGGTGCATGATATTGATAGCGAATTAGCCAATATTTGGCGTCATCGTTTGCAAAGTGGTTATTATTTTGGCCGCTTAACTCATTCTGAATCATCGCGCTTATTTGGCCGTGAAGTTGGCTCTGTGGCCTTAACTAAGTTGTCTGATAACAACGGCCAGGTGATTTTTGCCATTGCCAGCAAAGACCCGACTCATTTCCATCCAGACATGGACTCATTGTTATTTAGCCAGCTACGCCATCTGTTAGACCATATATTACCGCAATTATAATTGAGGACTCGCGCCATGAAGCAAACCGACTGGCAGGCGGTATTTAGCCAATATTTGACTTCTGAGCGGCAGTTATCGGCATACACAGTGCGTAATTATTTATTTGAATTACGCCGTGTCACCACTCAATTGGGCGAAGATGCCGCCTTGATTAGCGTAACTCGAGAGCAGCTGCAATCTGTTATCGCAGGCTTACATCGTAAAGGGTTAAGTCCGCGCTCTTTGTCTTTGTGTTTGTCTGCGCTTAAACAGTTTTTCGACTTTTTACTCCACGAAGGTGCGGTAAAGGTTAATCCTGCCCATACGCTTAGCGCTCCTAAGCAAAACAAACCCTTGCCCAAAAATATGGATGTCGATGCGGTGAGTCATTTGTTGTCAATTGATGGCACCGACCCTTTGAGCCTGCGCGACAAAGCCATGATGGAGTTGTTTTACTCAAGCGGTTTACGTTTAGCGGAGCTCGCGAGCCTAGATTGTGCAGACATTAAGTTTGATCAAAGTGAAGTTAAAGTGACGGGTAAAGGCAGCAAGCAGCGCGTTGTGCCCATTGGCCAAGTTGCGCTATTAGCGATACAAACGTGGCTTGGATGCCGTGATCAATTACCTCTTGCAGAGGCTGGTGATGCTTTGTTTGTGAGCAGCCAAGGGAAACGTTTATCGCATCGAAGCATTCAAGCGCGTATGGCTAAATGGGGCCAAGAGCAGGCTATGTCAGTAAAAGTTCATCCGCATAAGTTGCGTCATTCGTTTGCAACCCATATGCTTGAATCAAGTCAAGATTTACGCGCAGTACAAGAGTTGTTGGGTCACGCAAACTTGTCGACCACACAAATTTATACCAGTTTAGACTTTCAACACCTTGCTAAAGTGTATGACGGCGCGCATCCAAGAGCGAAAAAAGATAGGGGAAAATAATGACATATCAACAACCAGCCGCTTCTATTACCCAGTATCAACGCCTACACCCTTTTAAAGCCATTAGTTTCGATTTAGATGACACCCTTTATAATAATCTTCCTTATGTTGTCCATGCGAGTGAACAATTATTTGAACTGATCAATCGCCGCTATCCGGCGACAACGGCGTGGAACAGCAGCCAGTGGCAACAGCTTAAGCACCATTTATTTACCTTGAAACCCGAACTTGCGCACGACACCAGTGCCGCGCGTTATGCCATGTTGCATCAGGGTTTATTGCATTTTGGTTACTCTGAAATAGACGCCAGTCAGGGTGCACAAGTGGGCATGGATTGTTTTCATCATCATCGCAGTGACTTTACTATCGCGCCTGAGGTGTTGGCCGTGTTGCAAACACTCGGGCAACACTATCCGTTAATTGGGATCACCAATGGCAATGTAGATGCCAAGCGCATTGGCTTACATGATGTGATGCAATTTGTACTGCACCCAGGCAACGGCATTAAAATGAAACCGCACAGTGATATGTTTACGTTAGCTTGCAAGCAGCTTGCGATTACACCAGCACAATTGCTGCATATAGGCGATCATCCATCGTCGGATGTTGCAGGGGCTAAAATGGCGGGGTGTCAGAGTGTTTGGCTTAACCCATGTATGCAACAACGACACAAAAAAGCGCAAACGGTGTTACCGCATGTTGAAATTAATCAATTAGATTTACTGCTTCAGTTACTCTAATTTACTGCTTGAATGACTTTAGTTTGCTGATTAAACAACCTTAATTTACGCTTGTTAGAGCGTTAATCGGCGGGGCAAGTGAGTCACTTGTCGAGGCTGGTTTTGTTGTTTGGCGGGCGCTGGCTTAAGGTTATTTCTGCTTTGAGACTCATTTGTTCAACTTGCTCACGGCTGGCATGCATATCGGCATCGCCTACGCGGAAATACGTGCCGCAGTAGGGATCGGTGCCAACATAAATGGGTCTGAGTTTTACATCAACACTCGGCACGTGAATTCGGATGAGTTTTTTTGCCAAGATTTCAATTATTTGCACATCGGTTGGCGCTAAAATGTTGTGACTGATTTTTTTAGGGTCATTTAGAATGGTCCAAATTTCACTCAACATTGGCATAGGATTCACTATCCCTTCGATAGTAAATTGCCCTTGTTGTTCTTTCACGCCTAAAATGATCTCCCCGCCCAACGTGTTAGCAAAAGCACTGTAGCTTTCCCACATGCCTTCGGGCAGTTTACCGTTGCCATCACGGCCGCCGGCTAATTTAAATTCTACCTGCGCAGACTCTTGTAAGTTGGCAATATCGTCTAAGGCAAATGTTGGGTAATGGTGAGGCGACATAATGACTCCCTTGTTGCGATACTACGTGTTAATAATATTACTTTAAGAAGTTTCGTTAAAAAAAGGAAGTAAATCCGCAAGGGAGAGCACGGAGTTACTTCTTAAAATATACCGTTGGGGCTCGGTATAAAGCGGATAAAAAATACGATGAGCAGATTTGTTAAGCCACACTAGGCCACAACAGTGACCTCATTGTCTACTTTGATTAATGGCACAAGATTATATAGCCAGTGCTTTTGGGAAAAGCAGCGTATTCTCAACATCAATATGATTTTGTAAATCGGCATCAAACTCTGCCAATGTGCGATAACAGGTTTGCCACGTATTACATGCACCGGCAGGTGGCGTGTAATTATTCGTTAGACTTCTGATGGTATGTAATATCTGGTCGGCATTATCGTGCTCATGCAGCATCATATTAATGGGATTGCTAATGTGACCAAAACAGCCATGAGCAGGTTCGCCTAAGCTGAGTGATTTTATGGCTGGAAATAAAATGCGTTCTTCTTTCATTAAGTGTGGCATTAATTCGGCAATAAGTGCGTTAACAGCTTGTGCCAATGGCTTGATTTCGCTGTGATCATTCCCATGTGCTCTAACCATTTTTTCAGTATATTCGGCTAATAGTGGCGCCGTGTCGCGGATGTACTGATGGTGAGTCGCTTCAATATAATCAATTAAATCGATTAGCGATAACTGCTGTAATGCGGGTGACGCGTGTTCAGTTAACATCGTTTTTCCAAAGGTGCACATAAATTACATGTATATTATGTGCATCTTTAGAAATGCTCAAATGTTAAAGTCAAAGTTGCTAGCTAACTCACATAAGCACGTTATTAATCGACAGCGCAGGTTTCATTGGCATTGAGTGTAGTAGTTAATACGTGGTTACTCACATTTTGCTTTGCAAGCATACCGCCAACCCGCAGCAAAGTATTTTGCCAACAGAGTAACCCGCGATGATCCATACTCGGTTGCGATAAGGCTTGTGGCGTTAGCCATTGCTTACTGACGAGGTCAAAACGATATTGTTGACCACTTGGTTCACTCGGCTGACCGTTATAACCAATACCTGAATAATTGTACGGGTTATCACTGCCCCCTAAAAAGACTATTTGACCGCCTTTTGGCGTCATAATACCAGTTGCTGCCATTCGGTAATGTGCTGTTGGCGCATGTGATTGGGTTTCGGTTTGCTTCGCAACTGATGAGTAGTGCGGCAATAATTGCCAATCAATGCGTAAGTAATTTGCAGAGCTGATCTCCCCAAATAAACACACTGGTGATGCCTGGTAGCTACGACGTGCATTGATATTAGGCTGCACTTTGACCCCATCACACAGCACTAACTGATTACCGACTATGCCTACCGCTTGGCCAAACACCGCAGGTGCAGGGATTGGACTGGCTTGTGCCCACGTGTTGGTTTGGGTGTCATACACTTGGACTAAATTGACGTTACCGTCGTTGTGCCAGCCGCCAAACAGATAAATATAGCGTTGCTGGTATGTGGCAGCAGTGGTGTCATCTACAGCCACAGGCATGTCAGCAATACGTTGATAGCTGTTGGTACTGATCGAGTATTGATAGTTGTCTTCAGTGCTTATTTCATCATGATTTTCTGCAACAGTATAACCGCCAAATACATATGCATGCTCTTTTATGCCCACTGCAATAGCCGCTAAGCGACCAGAAAGCGGCGCCACATGCGGTACCGCTTTTATCGATTGCCATTGAGGATTGGTATTATCGATGGCTAATGCCCAGGCGAGATTATGTACATCTTGATAATCTTTATCTTTTCCTAGACCCATAAAGCTCAGTAAATACGTTTGTTTATTAGCATGCACCATGGCGACTGCGTTATTACTCACCGCCTGTGGTAAAGGTGCCAGTTGAGCGGCAGATATTGATGGCGTTACCATCGCCCCAGCTATTAAGCCTGCCATTATACTGGCCAAGCTTGAGCGCTTACAGATTGATTGAAATCGAGAAGAGGTAAGCTTGATTAAGCGTTGCATGGGTTAAATCCTTTATTGATGGAGAGTAACGGGTGTATTGATTAACGTCTGTTACTCTATGCGCTACGTATTCAATTTACGGCTTAATGCCTTTGCCCATACGTATTTCGATACTTTGTCTGTAAGGTGGTTTTTTATTGTCGGCATCATTCTGTTCAACAACAATATACCAATCAAAACCCCGTTGTTCAGTTAACTTCGACGCCTGAATGAAGGCATAAGTATTTAAGTTGGCTTTATTTTGACTGAGAATACTCAGCATATAATAATTGTCAGTAATTTTTCGCTCAAGATACTGATACCCATCTGCTTGGTTGTATTGCTGCGTGGTTGTGTTATTGGCACAACCATTGAGTAACGAGGTCGCGGCTAGCGTAATTAATAACCCAACGGTTAACTTGATGGTATTCAGCATTGTTACTCTCACTTGGCCAGTTGTTGCAGTGCTTGTTGCTCTTGAATCAGCGTGAGTGGCGCATCGGCAATAAGTTTATCTAGCACTTCATCAAGTGCCGAACCACCGCTTGCGGTTTGATATTGGGCCTGATGATCAGGATTGACTTTATATTCTACACTGGCGATTTGTTGCCATTGCCCCTGTTGCTCACAGGCTATGGTACTGCTTTGCTGGGCATGATCTTTCACAGCATATTGGCGGCACAATTGACCTTGTAGGTTGTAAAAACTGAGCTGAATGGTCATCACGCTGTCGTCATCGAGCATGGTTTCAATACCACTTGGCAGGTGGTTAAGTGGCTCGCTAATGTCGTCAGGTAATAATGAGTTATTTTGAGCGGCAAGGTCAGTTTGGCTTGGCGAGTCGATTTGATAGACGCCATACCCTGCAATAAGCGCTATTACGGCAACGGCTGCGGCATATTGTTGAACGTGTTGTTGCGCTTTACGCCACCAAGGAAACTCGAGTACGTTGTCTGTCACTTGATTGTCTGCCACAGAGTTGTCTATCACAGGATGGGTAGCATTAGGCTCTGCAGCGGCGAGTAATGCTTGAGTCGCAGCCGGAATAGGCTGTTGGTCAATGGCCTGATAATGCTCTTGCACCATAGCATCAACCATTGCCAGTTCGGCAAGTCGCTCTGCAATATCTTCATTATCGACAAGTGCCATTCTAACCTGTTCCATTTCATGCTCAGGTAATTCGGCATCTAAAAAAGCTGATAAGGTTTCATCGCTTAGGTTCATGCCATGCTCCCGTTGGGTTGTTTAAAAAAGCTCACCATATTGGCCCTTGCTCTGGCGAGTCGGCTCATAATGGTACCGGTTGGAATGGCTAAAATATCTGCCGCTTCGCTGTAACTCATGCCTTGTACCGCAATTAACGATAGCACTTCACGTTGTTCATCCGATAAGCTGTTCATGGCCTGATTAACTTCACCCAGGGTAATGTCGTTAATGATATCGGCTTCGCCGTCGCTGTAGTTTTCAGCTTGTAATTCTGGCTTGGTAGTGGCCAATGTGCGTACTTTTTGGGATCGATAGTCATCAATCCATTGATTGCGGCATATTTTAAAGGCCCATTTTACCAGTGGTACATCTTCTGGCGGTGGCGACTTTAGGATCCGCAGTAGCGTGTTTTGTACTAAGTCGTCAGCATCGGGAATCGAGCCCGTTAACGAGTAGGCAAAGCGTCTTAATGCTGGCAGCAATGTGGTTAATTCTGTCTTCATGTTTTAAGTTAGCCTTAACGTGGTACTTATAGGGATAACGAGTCAATAGATTATTTATTCCAGTGGAGAGGGAATTTTTTATTGTTGTCAGACGTTTTAATGTTACACACTATACGGCAAGCTAGGTAAATCAATGAGAGTAATGAAAAAATATAAACTGACATTATTAGGCTTAGCCTTTGTGCCTTGGGTGGCTACAGCCCAGCTATTACCTATTACTCAGTTACCTGACACCATTGTGGATCACCTTGATCGCAGCGTAAATCGTAATGCTGAGCGCCTACAAGAATTAAAACAACAACGCTTGATTGAGCAGCAATTGCAAAAAACACTCGCGATTAAAGCCCAGCTATTAGACCCGCTACTGCAATTACCTAGCGTGCTACCCATATTAGATACCCGTAAACAGCTAGTGTGGAATGAGGTTGAAGTTGAACTTGGGCAACGCGCGGTTGAGCGTGAATGGCTATTACTGTTATCAGAAAATCAATGGCAGCAAGTGCTCGAGGTTGTGCCAGCGCTAAGTCAGTACGTACAAACCCGTAAAAGCCTAGACAGTCTTGATTTACAACTGATTAAGCTTAAAGTACCTGATTCGTTAGACAATAAACACATGTTGCGCCAACAATTACCTGAGTTGCTCGCGCCATATTTAAGCCGTAACTTTATTTACCAGCCACAAACTCAGGCTATTGAAGTGTCAATTGCGGCCCCACAAGCCGTGATAGAAGAAGCAGCAGATAGCAACATGCCTGCAGCCATGTGCGAATTACCTATTTCGTTGGGTATGATCGATACTGCTATTAACCCCAAACACAGCGCTTGGCCGAATCTGACTGAGCGTTTTGCCTTAATTCAACAACACTTTTTACCTGCCGATATCGCCACTTCATACAGCCATGGCACCGCCGTAGCAGGTGTTTTGGCTGGTATAAACGATGGGTTGAGCCCATTATTGCCATCACTCACCTTGTACAGTGCAGGCGCTTTTTATGCGCAAAATGAATATCAGCAAGGCGCCACACTCGAGAGTATTCTGCAGGCGTTAAATTGGTTGGTCGCGCAAAATAATCGGGTGGTTAATATGAGCCTAACTGGGCCAGATAACCCAGTATTAAGCGAAGTGGTCACTCGATTAGTCGCGAAGGAGATTATTTTAGTCGCTGCAGCGGGAAACGGTGGTCCAGCGGCTGCACCTTTGTATCCCGCCGCTTATGATGGCGTGATAGCGGTAACTGCAGTGGATGATGCAAAAAAGCTATATCGTTGGGCTAATCAAGGTGAGTACATCGACTTTGCGGCCACAGGGGTTAAGGTATTGACCACTCGCGCCGATGGCAGTGTTGGGCGCGAAAGCGGTACGTCTATGGCAACACCTGTAGTGAGTGCAAAAGTAGCGTGTTTATTGGCTTTGGCGCCAGAATTAACTCTGGCGCAGGTTGTGCAGCAGTTACAACAACAAGCGCAAGATTTGGGCGTATCAGGTAAAGATAGTCAATATGGCTATGGTTTATTAACTCGCCCTTTAAAAGCTGGCCTGTAGCATCAGCCCTGCTCGGGTTTCATCGTAATCTGCTGTGCTTAAGGTGGATTGAAAATCACCATATTCGATAGAGGTCAGCACAGCCCAATGCTGACCCAAATTCACTTCCCATTTGGCATCATACTGCTGGTGTACATCATCTCGGCGGCTGCCATCATCTTGAGTTTGATAATCTCGTTGGCTCAGTTTCGCGCCAAACTGGATTTTTTGTTGTATTTGCCATAACGAAAACTGATTAGATATGCGGGCATTTAATCCCGTCGCGGTGTAACTAAACTCAGTGGCATTCGTATCTTCATCTTCATAGGTCGCACCCACTGAGATAAAGCGCTGTCCTTGGTTAAAAAACCAAAATGAGTCCAGCGTTGCCGTATAGCTTTTTGCATCTCGTGCTTCAATTTGATCAAACTGCTTGTCTGCATGCATTATGCTTGGGCGTAAAAACCAGCTGTCAGATAAGCTGTGCATGGTGTAGATGCTGAATTGAATTAAGCTTAAAAAGTCGCTGCCATCTAAATCAGCCTGGGCATGATACACATTAGCACCTATGGTGGTTGTGGTTAATGCATAGCTCACATCTGCAAAGGCTAACTGCAGGCGTGAATCATAATCGCTGGCCGTTTGATAGCTTTTATCATTGATACTGTAACCACTGTCTATGCGTAAGTTGTCACTCACTTGCCAACCTAAGTCGAGTTGAGCATCAAACACGACCGCAGTGTCTGACTCGCCACTCGCCTGCTCAAGCTCACTAATGTTAACGTTAGACTGATATTCCATTCCCGCTTTGGCTTTACCACTAAATGACCAGGCATCGGCATGTTCGTTTGCTGATACGTTTACCCATAATAATGGGCTTGCACTGGTTAGTACGATAGCCGTTGAAAGCGCAGTGTTACGATTGAATAAGGCCATAATGTGAGATCCTAAAGTCAACAGGGAAGATAAGCCGGCAATATTGCCGGCATAAACGAGGTAGGATTAAGCGCTTATAAACCGCTGGTTAATCGAATTGTATTTTGGATTGTATTATTCACTTCAGCACTTACGGTTTGACTCACGGCTTGGGTCACTTGTTCACGTGCATTTTGTTGAACTAACTCACTCGCACTTGCCTGTAATTGCTGCTGAACAGCGGTTAAGGCACTGGCATTGACGGCGGCAGAGGTGGCTTGTGACACTGCTGCAGTCGTTGATGCTGACACGGCGTTGCTGGTGGTCTCAAGCGTATTGGCTGTCATGCTGTTTTGCAGCTGTGCAGCACTGTTAGCGGCTGCTGTAGTTGTTAACTCTGTGGCGCCATTAACTGCGTTATCTAGCGCAAGCTCAGTTGAGTTAGCCGTCGTTAGCGCACTGTTTACTGAGCTGGCGCTCAATTCAGCCGATGTATCAGCAGTTGTGGCAATCGCGCTAGACGCAGATGCTAACGTTTGTGTCGCTGCCATTTCTGCTGTAGCCGAAGTTTGACCGCTAAGCTCAGTAGCAAGTGTCACCGCGCCGTTAGTTAAGCCGCTAAGTTGTGAACTGGCAATTTGAGATACCGAATCGACATTAGCTATTGTGGTATCAACGGTTGAGTTGATTGATGAATTGACTGCCATTAGCGTTTCCGTCGGTATGGAGAGTGTTAATTCGCCGTTAGCTGATGTTGATGATTCAGCCGTCATTGAGTCAGCGTCATTGGTTTCGCTCGTTTCTGCTGTGTCAGTGTCATTAGCCGCGGTTTGCTCTGCGCCCATATCTGTGGTGCTTTCACTGGGGGTATCTGAGGTTGCGGTATCATTAGATGCTGCAGCTTGATTACTATTTTGAAGATTAGCGCTAGCACTTAATTGTGTTAATTGACCTTGGCTAAATTGCACATCAGCTTGTGCAGACGTTGAGGTTGAAACTGACATTTCAGCACTCATGGCCATTGTTGAAAAACAGGCTAGTGCGATTAAAGTAGGTTTGAATAATGTGTTCATTGTAGTTCCCTCGTTGTTGTCGTGATTGACACAGTGATAACGAGACAACGACAGATTCTATTCCATTTATTTCTAAAAAAATTGAAAATAAATGAAATCAATCACAAAATTTAACCTTAAGCTATTGTAAGTTAATTGATTATTTAAAATTTGATTCTGTAGATAATTAAAAACAAAACGGGCTTATCATTGCTGATAAGCCCGTTTCATTACAATCACTTAGACGTTAAGTCTTAGTTCATGCCGTATTTCTTTAATTTCTTACGTAAAGTACCACGGTTGATACCTAACATATTAGCAGCGCGCGTTTGGTTGCCACGAGTGTGTTGCATAATGATGTCTAGTAAAGGAGCTTCAACTTCGCTCAATACCATTTCATATACTTCAGAAGCTTCCTGACCGTCTAACTGAGAGAAGAAGTTAGTTACGGCACGTTTAACTGCGTCACGTAATAACTGCGGCTTGATAGTGCCGTTTGCTGTTTCGATTTTGCCTACGGTAAGCTGGTGAACTTCTGTGTTAGTTGTCTGATCAAACATTCTATTCTGCTCTTTATTAAATTCTAAACTAATTCATCAAAATAACATTCCACTAAGGAATGTTGCTGGGCAGCGGTTTCAAGCCGATTGAAGTCAGCACGAAATTGGCGCTGTTCCTCATGGTTTAGGTACCACCCGACGTGCTTTCTAGCAAATCGGACACCTTTGTATTCGCCATATAAGTCATAAAGTTTGTTAAGGTGTTCAAGCATCACTGCGCGTTGCTCGTCCGCCTTAATTGGCGCTAACTTTTTACCTGTTTCCAGATAATGTAGGATTTCTTTAAAAATCCAGGGCCTTCCTTGTGCACCTCTTCCTATCATCAGGGCATCGGCGCCGGTGTAGTCAAGCACAAACTTGGCTTTTTCCGGAGTGTCGATGTCCCCATTGGCGACAACAGGAATTGAGACATTCTGTTTGATTGCTTTAATCGTGTCGTACTCGGCAAAACCTTTGTACATGCATTGTCTTGTGCGGCCGTGAACAGCTAACGAAACAATGCCACTTTGTTCGGCAATCTTGGCTATTTCAACACCATTACGATGTTCAGGTTCCCAACCTGTTCGAATCTTTAACGTTACTGGCACATCAACAGCTGATACCACGGCTTGTAAAATCTCTTTTACTAAATCGGGGCTTTGCATGAGTGCTGAGCCAGCAAACTTTTTATTCACTTTCTTGGCGGGGCAGCCCATATTGATGTCAATGATGTGCGCGCCTTGTTCAACGTTGAACCGTGCGGCATTGGCCATTAACTCAGGATCTGCACCTGCTATTTGTACGGAGCGAACACCTTCTTCACCAGAATGCATCATGCGCTGGCGGCTTTTATCGCTGTCCCAAACTTCAGGATTTGATGAAAGCATTTCTGATACTGCTAAGGCAGCGCCATAGCGTAAACAGAGATTTCGAAAGGCCTGATCGGTGACACCTGCCATTGGTGCCACAATCAGCTGATTAGACAGTTGATACGGGCCAATTTGCATTGCGAACTTCACCTTGCTCTTCAAAGGGGCGCTATAGTAGCCCTTTTTGACGGTCATGAAAAGGTCAATAAATGACCTGAATGCAACTTTTTTGCTTGACTTTTATTGGCTGTCACATCTTTGACTAATAATTGGCATTTTTACATGGTGTTTGAGGGCTGGTGCGAGCTGTAGGTCAACTTTTTTATTGACGCTGGGAGTTTTGAGGGTTGTTAATAAGCTGTAAAAAAATATTCAGTGGGTTATTTTGGTGATAAAACAACCCACTGTTAGCTTAATGTTGAGGCGAGTTCGGTATTATTTACGTATACCGCTGAGTCGACTCCAGTCTTCTTTATGGCAAGCTGGATCCATATCAAACCATTGGCTGTAAAAGTCTGATACATCTTGCGCTTGTTCTTGTAATAAACCCGATAAAGCCAGTTTACCACCGGTTTTGACTTTTTCGGCTATCAGCGGTGCGAGCTCTTTTAATGGACCCGCTAAAATGTTGGCGACCAGTACATCGGCTTGTAAGTTAGCGGGTTGGTCTTCTGGTAAATATAACGCTAATTGATCGACAACGTCATTTCGTTCAGCATTTGCGGTTGAGGCATCAATGGCTTGGTAGTCAATATCAACACCGGTCACTTTTTTAGCACCCAGTTTGATGGCCGCAATAGCTAAAATACCTGAACCACAACCAAAATCGATCACTTCTTTGTTGGTTAAGTCGAGACTGTCTAACCACTCTAAACATAACGCAGTAGTTGGGTGGGTACCCGTACCAAAGGCAAGACCGGGATCAAGAATAACGTTAACGGCTGTTGGATCTGGTATTTCACGCCAGCTTGGACATATCCACAAGCGTTGGCCAAATTTAATAGGGTGGAAGCTGTCCATCCATTCACGTACCCAGTCTTTCTCTTCAACTTGCTCAATTTTATGGGTAAATCCTTTACCTAAAAATGGCATCGTTTCTAAAAATTCGATAGTCGGTGCTAAATCTGTTTCTGCATCAAACAAAGCGATTAAGATGGTGTCCTGCCATAACGGAGTCTCACCCAATTTAGGCTCAAAAATAGGCTCGTCTTGGCCATCTTCATAAGTAATGGAAACTGAACCGTGATCCATTAATAAGTCACCAAGCATGTCTGCGTGGTCGCGATGGGTGTGAATGCGCAATTGGATCCAAGCCATGGAATGTTCCTAATCGATAAAATTAATACAAGTATTGTTGGGCGCCATTATACCCAAACCGCCTACATTTGTGCGTTTTCGTCGACACTTTATCGTGCTTATTTGTAAAACTTGCCCTGTGGGAGTTTTACCGTGTTCCCTGATTTTTAAATCAAGGGCGTTGTTACGCTAATTTATAAGGTGTCTACATTACCGCGCCTAGTATTAAAAACACGCTGAAGCTTTGAAACATGCATCTTCAAGTTGATTGGGTATATGTGATCGGCTTCTAACAAACCAGTAAATATAGGTGAGCGCAGTCACGGATTGTTTTGTGCTCAGTGCAGTTGTTGCCGAACTCTTGCTATGGTCAATGTCTCTCATTGTGTCAGCACAGGATGTAATAATTTATGGCCGCGAACCCTTTGCCAGCAAAAGCTGTCTTGAGTAGCACTAATGTAAAAGGATTTAGTCATCCTATTTGGGCTGCTAGGGCAGATAGATTACAAAGTGCGACTGGCGTATTGCTAGGACTTTTTATAATTATGCATCTGCACTTTGAGTCGAGTATTTTATTCGGCAAGGAGGCATTTTATCAGGTTGCACAGTTTCTTGAAGGCGGTGTTTTCAGCGAAACCGGCCATGGATTTCCTATCCTGACACAAATATTTTCCGCATTTATGCTGCTGATTGTGATTGTTCATGCAGTATTTGCTTTACGGCGCTTTCCTACACAAATTGGCCAGTGGCGAGCCCTGCGCCAACAGATGCAGTTTCTACCTCATGAAGATACTAAGATTTGGTTTTGGCAAATGGTCAGTGGTTTTTTACTGTTTTTTTTAGTGCCAGTTCACCTTTTTGCAATGATGACGAATCCTGAAATTGGCCCACACTTATCGGCTGAACGCGTCGTGCATCAAAATGTGTGGATGTTATATGTACTGCTATTACCTGCTGTTACCGTACATGCCATTTTTGGTTTATATCGCGTATCGATTAAATGGGGATTAACAACCCAACGCTTTGCGTTATTAAAGTTAGCGAAAGTGCTTTTGGCGTATTTAATGGTGCTGGGCGTAGCAAGTTTAGTGGCATATATCATTATTGGTCGCTCATTGAGCTTACCTGTGGTGCCTTTTGTACCTGGTTTGTAATAAGGATATGTTGTGAAAATTATATATACCGATTCCTTAGTCGTTGGGGCAGGACTTGCAGGACTTAGGGTTGCTATAGCATCTAAAGAACGCGGTCTCGACACTATTGTATTATCACTTATTCCGGCTAAACGCTCTCACTCAGTGGCGGCTCAAGGTGGTATGCAAGCCAGTTTAGCCAATACCGTTAGCGGTATGGGCGACAATGAAGATGTGCATTTTCAAGACACCGTAAAAGGCTCTGACTGGGGCTGCGACCAGCAGGTGGCAAGAATGTTTACGCATTGTGCGCCTAAAGCCGTACGCGAGTTAGCGCATTGGGGCGTGCCATGGAGCCGTGTCACCGAAGGTGATCGTGAGGTCATTGTTAACGCAAAAAAAGTCACCTTAACCGAGGCAAAAGAGGCTCACGGGTTAATTAATGCCCGTGATTTTGGCGGTACTCAAAAGTGGCGAACGTGCTACACAGCCGATGGCACAGGGCATTCATTATTATATGCCGTCGATAATCGCGCTATTTCTATGGGCATTCCGGTCCATGAACGTATGGAAGCCTTGAAAATTATCCATGATGGTAAGCGTTGTCATGGTGTGATTGCTCGCTGTTTAATTACCGGTGAAATACGTGCATATGTGGCTAAGTCGACAACCATAGCGACAGGGGGATATGGTCGCATTTATGAAGTGTCGACCAATGCCATTATTTGCGAAGGGATTGGCCAAGCATTGGCGCTGGAAACGGGCGTGGCCACATTAGGCAATATGGAAGCGGTACAGTTTCACCCAACAGCTATTGTCCCAGTAGGGATTTTAACCACAGAAGGATGTCGAGGTGATGGGGGAGTATTGCGTGATAAAGACGGTCACCGCTTTATGCCTGACTACGAGCCCGATAAAAAAGAGTTGGCATCACGCGACGTAGTCTCACGACGTATGACTGAACATATGCGTAAAGGCAAAGGCGTGAATAGTCCTTACGGTCCGCATTTATGGCTCGATATTACTTTGTTAGGGCAAAAGCACATTGATACCAATTTGCGTGAAGTCAAAGAGATTTGTCAGCACTTTTTAGGCATTGACCCGGTAACAGAGTGGATCCCTGTGAGGCCCACACAGCATTACTCTATGGGCGGCATTCGCACTAAGCATAATGGCGAAAGCCCGCAGTTAGCAGGACTCTTTAGTGTCGGTGAAGCCGCGTGTTGGGATATGCACGGCTTTAATCGCTTAGGCGGTAATTCTTTAGCCGAGGCCGTGGTTGGCGGGATGATCATTGGTCAATATGTTGCTGACTTTTGTGAACAAACTACTTTGAGTATTGATACTCAATTAATTGAAGGTTTTGGCCAACAAATTGAGGCAGAAATAAACCAATTAATCGACGGCAATGGCACTGAAAAAGCCATTACTTTGAAGCAACAAATGCAAAAGATAATGATGGATTATGTGGGGATCTTCCGCAATGGCACTCAACTGGAGCAAGCGGTAAAAGAGCTTAGCGAATTATTGCTGCGCTCACGAAACATTGGCTTAACGTGTAAGAAACGTCATGCAAACCCCGAACTAGTTGATGCATTAAGAGTAAAGAGAATGCTCAAAGTGGCCTTAACTGTGGCGAGTGGTGCTAATGCCCGTACAGAAAGCCGTGGCGCGCATTCACGCGAAGATTTTCCTGAGCGAAATGATAAAGACTGGCTTAATAGAACCTTGAGTTCTTGGCCAGATGATGCAGCATTAAAGCCGACACTCACTTATGAAGCAATCGATGTCATGAGCATGGAGTTACCACCAGGCTACCGAGGCTACGGTACCAATAATGCCATTGCTCACCCAGATACCCAAAAGCGCCAACAACAAATTGAACAAATACTGGCAGGGCTTACTGAGCCACACGATCGCCATGCAAAACAAGCTGCGTTGATGTCATATGAACTTCCCGAGCAATTTATGCCTGCTAATCAAAGGCTGTTTGATAACGTTGATGTTAAAGGAGAACAAGCCAAATGAGCCAAGCCCGTGAATTGACGTTTTCGATTTTTCGTTACGATCCGCAAGACCCTAACGATAAACCGCAAATGGTCCGTTATGTCATTACCGAAACCCCTGGCATGACAGTCTTTATTGCATTAAATCAATTACGCGATAAGCAAGACCCATCGCTGCAATTTGATTTTGTTTGTCGTGCGGGTATTTGTGGTAGTTGCGCCATGGTCATTAATGGTAAGCCAACGTTGGCTTGTCGCACGCTGACAGCCAATTTCCCTACTGCAGAAATTCGGTTAATGCCATTACCTGGGTTTGAGCTAATTGGCGACTTATCGGTTAATACCGGTAAGTTTATGCGTGAATTAGCAGAACGTTTACAGTTATGGTTACAGCCAAGCGATACCGACATGGACATTCATCGCATTGAAGCGCCTATGGCGCCAGAAGAAGCCGCGAAGCTTTATGAGCTTGAGCGCTGCGTTGAATGCGGTGTGTGTGTGTCGGCGTGTGCAACTAAGCAAATGCGTGATACGTTTGTGGGTGCTGTAGGGTTGATGAAAATAGCCCGTTTTGAGTTAGACAGCCGTGACAGTCGCAGTAGTGAAGATTTTTATCATGTGATTGGTAATCAAGACGGCGTGTTTGGTTGTATGACGTTACTGGGCTGCCAAGATGCTTGCCCTAAAGATTTACCTCATATGCAGCAAATTGCTTACCTTCGCCGAAAAATGACCATCAGCGTGACTAATTTAGAATAGAATTAATGGATATTAATCCAGGCTAATATTTTTTATGACCAATAAAATAGCCGTTTACTGAGTTTGTAAATTCAGTAAGCGGCTATTTTCATTTTAGGGCGTTATACAGTATTGTTGGCTTGTAGATTCTAATCTGCAATGATTCGCGACATATAGCGATAAAAAAGGAGTTTAACAATGCAAGCTCAGTTTACTGTTCAAATCGGTTCATTTCATAAAATTAGCAAAATCCCTAACGCCTGGTCAAATGATGATTATTTACATCTTATGGCATTAATGGGCCTTGATGATGGCTTAGAAGGCATGGATTCTGCTGAGTTGCGAGAAATGTGCATGATGTCGCTTAATGACTTGGGCGACGTCGAAGCCGCGAAGATTGTGTTGAGTCATTTGTTTATTGACGACGTTACCGAAGGCAAAATAGACCAACTTGCAAATGACATGGTTGGCGACAGAATGTGGGAAGAGTATTCTGATTGTCTGTTCCATGAACGCTTTTTCAGTGCTTACGCCTTATTGCGTGAAGCCTTTAATGGTGTGTTTGCCCAGCCTACAGGGGTTGAGTTTAGCGTTAACATTACCGCTAAAGATGCCGATGATTTAACCCTGTTCGATGAATCGTTGCATGCCGCAATGGTGCGACTATTATCTGCAGGCTTAAGTCCTGATGCCTTAATGCACCGTTTGTACGAAGATCAAATTAAAGGCACCCATTTTCCTGAGTCAGAAGGGATTTTATGGCAACTTGAGCTTGTAGCAAGTGAAGGTTTATCGCGCCAATATAAAATGGTCAGCTCGGCATTTTGGTTTGAGCAATTTGCCAATGTTGAACAGTTTGATGCTAATAGCCATGCCGACACTGTTGATGAAGATGAATAGATTCAATATTAGCGTTCGCTGAATAATAAATTATTGCTTTTAGCTAACGGTGTTTTATACCATTGCACGTTAATAAATGATCTGAGTAGCCACTTATTAATGCGCATTGGTATTACCATAAAAAGCACAAAAAAATGCCGCTAATTTAGCGGCATTTTTTTACGATTGTTTTGCGTACAAGTTAATATTACTTGGCGCGCTTCATCGCAGTAAAGAATTCTTCATTGGTTTTGGTCATAGCCAATTTATCAATTAAGAATTCCATTGCAGAAACTTCATCCATTGGATGGAGGATTTTACGTAAAATCCACATTTTCTGAAGTTCTTCAGTTGTTGTCAGCTTCTCTTCACGACGAGTTCCAGAGCGGTTAAAATCAATCGCTGGGAATACACGCTTTTCAGCAGCTTTACGAGAAAGGTGTAACTCTTGGTTACCAGTACCTTTAAATTCTTCGTAAATCACTTCATCCATTTTCGAGCCAGTATCAACTAACGCGGTAGCGATAATGGTTAAGCTGCCACCGTGTTCAATGTTACGTGCAGCACCAAAGAAACGCTTCGGACGGTGCAGGGCGTTAGCATCAACACCACCGGTTAATACTTTACCCGACGATGGGATTACGGTGTTGTATGCACGTGCCAAACGAGTGATAGAGTCTAGCAAAATCACTACGTCTTTTTTGTGCTCAACTAAGCGTTTAGCTTTTTCGATAACCATCTCAGCAACTTGAACGTGACGGCTTGCTGGTTCATCAAAGGTAGAAGCAATAACTTCACCTTTAACCATGCGCTGCATTTCGGTTACTTCTTCAGGACGCTCATCGATAAGCAATACCATCAACACCACATCTGGGTTGTTGTAAGTAATACTTTGGGCAATGCTTTGCAGTAATAATGTTTTACCCGCTTTAGGCGGAGCAACAATCAAACCACGCTGACCTTTACCGATAGGAGAACACAGATCAAGTATACGAGAGGTGATGTCTTCTGTTGAACCGTTACCGCGTTCCATGCGAAGACGTTCTTCGGCATGTAATGGCGTTAAGTTTTCAAACAGGATTTTATTTCGAGAGCTTTCTGGCTTATCAAAGTTAACTTCACTGACTTTTAACAGTGCAAAGTATCTTTCGCCTTCTTTAGGCGGTCTGATTTTACCAAAAATACTGTCACCAGTACGCATGTTAAAGCGACGAATTTGACTTGGAGAAACATAAATATCGTCAGGACCCGCAAGGTATGAGCCATCTGAACTTCTTAAAAATCCAAATCCGTCTTGGAGGATTTCTAATACACCGCCACCGAAGATGTCTTCTCCGCTTTTAGCGTGAGCTTTCAAAATTGAGAAGATGATATCTTGCTTACGAGTACGAGCCATGTTTTCCAGCTTCATGCTTTCAGCAAGCGAAACTAGATCCGAAATGGGCGTGTCTTTTAATTCTGTTAAATTCATGTATGGGAGTCTTGTATTGCGCGACGAAGCTTACCGCAATCAATCAGTAAGGTTGAAAAGAAAATTTATGATTGATAAACGAGAAGAAGTTAATTGAAAAAAATCTGATGAATAAATTAGCACTTTATAGATGGGGCGTCCAGAAATTTAGGTCTAATTTGATCTAAAAACGGCACAAATTGTTTAAAAGTTGTGCCGTTTAACATTTTTAGCTTACTTGATGCTTAGATCTGAGCGTCAATAAACTCTTTTAATTGTGTCTTAGAAAGCGCGCCAACCTTAGTTGCTACTAATTCGCCGCCTTTAAACATAAGCAATGTAGGAATACCACGTACGCCGTACTTCGCTGGTGAAACGTTATTTTGGTCAACGTTTAATTTAGCCACAACCAACTTGCCAGCATACTCTTCAGCAACGTCGTTTAAGATTGGGGCAATCATTTTACAAGGACCACACCACTCAGCCCAGAAGTCTACTAAAATCGGTGTTTCAGACTTTAGTACGTCGTTTTCAAAGCTGTCATCGCTTAGGTATACAATTTTATCGCTCATGTTGTTCTCCAGATTTGGTTCCATTGCTAGTTTATTAATGGCTTACCATGTATATTGGGTCTGTTAAATAGCTTTTCAAGAGACCGTTTTAATAATGTAGCTATTTCAAACGATCGAATCTTTTTTTGCAACCCCTACAGGTATGCTTGTGCTATGAGCCAAACACATTTATCGACCCAAAAATTCGCCGACTTCCTTTTAAAGCCCGAAGTACTCGCGGCATTAAATGAAAACGGGTTTGAGTTTTGCACGCCAATTCAGGCGTTATCTTTACCGATTTTACTGAAAGCAAAAGACATCGCCGGACAAGCCCAAACCGGTACCGGTAAAACCATGGCGTTTTTAGTTGCCACGTTTAACCATTTGCTTACCGTTGCAGCGCCAGAGGGCCGCAAAGCAACCGAACCACGCGCTATTATCATGGCGCCAACCCGTGAGTTGGCAATACAAATCGCCAAAGATGCTAATTTACTTGCTAAACATACAGGCCTTAAAGTCGGTATTGTTTACGGTGGTGAAAGCTACGAAACACAGCGAGAAGTACTAGACAAAGGTGTTGATATTTTAATCGGCACCACCGGGCGTATTATTGATTATGTTCGTCAAGGTGTGATCAGTTTAAATCACATTCAAGCGGTTGTGCTTGATGAAGCTGACCGCATGTTCGACTTAGGCTTTATTAAAGACATTCGCTTTTTATTCCGCAGAATGCCTGATGCTCAGTCACGATTAAATATGTTGTTTTCTGCCACTTTGTCAATGAAAGTGCAGGAATTAGCTTATGATCACATGAACGATCCGGAAAAAGTTGAAATCGAACCGTTAGAAAAAACCTCTAAGAATATTAAAGAGGAAATTTTCTACCCGTCGATGGAAGACAAAATGCGCTTACTGTTAAGCCTAATTGAAGAGGACTGGCCAGACAAAGCTATCGTGTTTTCGAACACGAAACACAGCTGTGAAAAGCTATGGTCTTATTTAGAAGGTGATGGTCATCGTGTCGGTTTGTTAACTGGCGATGTACCGCAAAAGAAACGAATTCGTATTCTTGAGCAATTTACTACTGGTGATTTAGATATTTTAGTCGCAACAGATGTTGCTGCTCGCGGATTACATATCTCTGATGTGTCACACGTGTATAACTATGATTTACCTGATGATTGTGAAGATTATGTGCATCGTATTGGCCGTACTGGCCGCGCGGGTAAAACTGGTGTATCAATCAGTTTTGCGTGTGAAGAATACGCGCTAAACTTACCCGCTATTGAAACTTATATAAACCATTCAATTCCGGTGTCAAACTACGATCAAGATGGATTACTGGATGATATTCCTGCGCCAGTGCGTATCCATCGCAAACATCCTACATCACGTACCCGTGATGGTGGTGCAAGCAAAGGCGCACATCGTAGCGGTGGCGCTAGCCGTCCGCCACGTCCTAGGACTCGCAGACCATAGTCAATGCCATTGTCAAACGTATCTCAACCTTATGCGGCGATAACATTAGGCTCGAACAGTTTTAATATGTTGGTGGCTAATACAGTAGGTAATAAACCTACTGTTATCGCTAAATATAAACGTAAAGTCCGCCTTGCAGAAGGCATAGGCGACGATGGCATATTGTCTGAAGACGTTATTTTGCGTGGTTTAGATTGTTTGTCTATGTTTGCCTCAATGCTTAAACAGCACCATATTGCGACTGAAAATGTTGCGGTATTTGCAACTGCAACATTGCGGGTGATCAGTAACGCCGATGAGTTTCATCGACGCGCATTGCCGATTTTACAGCATGAAATTGAAGTGATTTCGGGCTTGCGAGAAGCTGAATTGATCTATCAAGGCATGGTCGCTACGACACAAGGTGACGGTCGTCGCTTAGTGATTGATATTGGCGGAGCTAGCACAGAGTTTATTATTGGTGATGGCTGTAACGTTCTGTTTAAAACCAGTGTGCCCATGGGGTGTGTGTTATTTAATCAACGTTTTTTTACTCAGTATCCTTTACAACATATCGATTTTACTCAAGCGATTGAATATGTCGGCACGATGTTAGCCGAATATCGAGAACAACTATTAACCCTTGGTTGGCAGAATGTTCTTGGTGCATCTGGTGCGGTGCAATCTGTGGTGTCGGTGTTACAACATCGACAATGCGCTGAAATTATCACTGTCGATATTTTAAACGGCTTTCGTGATGATATTTTGTCACAACAGGATGCAAGCTTGAGTGGTATTACGGGATTAACTGCAGAGCAGGCACCGACTTTTGCGGCTGGTGTAGCGATTCTTATCGCTTTATTTGAATGCTTATCGATTGAAAGCTTATACCTTGCTGGCGGCGCGTTACGTGAGGGTGTATTACAACTTTTGGCCGATCGCATTGCCAATGCTTAGTAAATAAGCTTTTGTATATACCGCATAAAAATAGGTCGCCTAGGCGACCTATTTTTTTATTTAAATGTTTACATCATTAAGATCATCATTAAGATCATCATTAAACAAATTGCATTGAGATTATTTTAGGATCTCGACAAGATCAGCCTCTAAAGTGGCTTTTGGACGCTCAACAATACGGCCTAATTCATTGCCTTGTTGCTTAACAATAAAGGTTGGGATACGGCTAAATGCATACTTAGCGGCTAATCCTTCAGGGTCTTGTTTAGCCCGGTCAACGCCAATGTACTCCACTTGAATATTAGGATTACCAGCGGCTTCAAGTACTCGCATAAAATGCGGCGTTTCACGGTGGCAGTCAGGGCACCAAGTGCCGATAATCACCACAATTTGGGTGGGTACATCAATCGCGCTAAGTACAGCAACAGCTTGCGCATCAACTTGATAATTAGCAAAGCCATCAGCGTAGCCTGGTAATGTGCTGGTGAGCGTTTGTGGTTCAATTACGCCGGTTAAAATCACTTCTTGTTTCTCCTCGCTGCATGTCGCAATAAAGCCTTGCTGCTCTTCTTCAAATCCGCATCCAGAATTAGCCGATACGGTCATTGGTAACATTTGAACACTGAAAAAGAGTGCGGTAGTGGCCAATAATGTTTTAACGTTATTGTGCATGATAATGCCTCGCTTAAGAAGGGAATACTAAGAAATATGCTTGTGTGTATTCAATCATGCTAATAAGGATCTGTTAAGGCTAAGATGATTTTGATGCTAAGTAGATCACTAAAAAATAAAGCCAATCATAAGGTGATTGGCTTTATTTTTAATAATGGCAACTAAATTGAACAATTGATACTAATTGTGTTCTTTTAGCCATTGCGCTGCACGTTTAGCAAAGTAAGTTAAAATACCGTCGGCACCAGCACGTTTAAAGCAAAGTAGTGACTCCATTACAATGGCTTTTTCTGCTAACCAACCGTTTTGGATTGCTGCCATGTGCATGGCATATTCACCACTGACTTGATAAGCAAATGTTGGCACAGCAAGTTCTGTTTTGACACGGCGTACAATGTCTAAATAAGGCATGCCGGGCTTTACCATTACCATGTCAGCCCCTTCTTGGATATCTAGAGCGACTTCATGCAATGCTTCATCACTATTGGCAGGGTCCATTTGATAGCTATGTTTATTGCCACCTTTTAAGTTGCCTGCTGAGCCGACTGCATCACGGAAAGGTCCGTAGTAGCTTGAAGAGTATTTAGCTGAATAAGCCATTATTTGGGTGTTCACAAACCCCTTTTCTTCTAATGCTTGGCGGATAGCACCAATACGGCCGTCCATCATATCTGATGGTGCAACAATGTCGGCGCCAGCTTCTGCGTGAGATAAGGCTTGCTTAACTAATATTTCAGTCGTGATGTCGTTAAGGATATAACCGGTATCATCGATAATGCCATCTTGGCCATGGGTGGTGAATGGGTCTAACGCGACGTCAGTCATAATCCCTAGCTGTGGGAAAGCTTGTTTTAGTTCGCGAACGGCACGTTGAACTAAGCCATCTGGATTGTATGACTCTTCGGCTAATAAGCTTTTCTTGTCGACTGGCGTTACGGGAAATAAAGCAATGAGTGGAATCCCTAACTCAACTAATTCAGCGGCTTCTTTTAATAATAAATCAATCGAGTAGCGCTCAACACCTGGCATAGAGGCGACTTTTTCTGAGCGCTGAAACCCTTCTAGTACAAACATCGGGTATATCAGATCATTGACCGTTAGTGTGTTTTCAGACATCAAACGACGACTAAAGTCATGTTTACGCATGCGGCGCATTCTGCGCTGTGGGAAGGCACTAGTAATAATATTCAATTTCGACTCCTGGGTTAAATCTGGTCTGCTTTGAGTGCGTAATAGCACACTTTATTTCTGCCACTGCGTTTAGCTTGATACAGTGCTTTATCTGCTTGTTCAAGTAATAACAATGGATGCTCATCACTGTCGATTATGTCGGCACTAACACCAATACTGACGGTTAATGGGATATGTTGACCGTTATGAGTAATGTCTTGTTCACTGATTGCTTGGCGAATTTGCTCGGCAACTAATAGTGCTCCTTCGCTATCAGTGCTAGGTAGAATGATAGCAAACTCTTCACCGCCAAAACGTGATACGAGATCGGTTGGCCGTTTTAAAAATTCAGTCAGTGTGTGGGCTATCATTTTGATTGAGTAGTCACCAGTAAGGTGACCATATTGATCGTTAATATTTTTAAATTTATCGATATCAATCATTAATAATGCCATCGGGGTTTGTTGTCTACGGCTAATACGGCCTTCTGCGATTAAGCGGCGATCAAATGCACTACGATTTTTTACACCGGTGAGACTGTCGATGGTGTTTTGCTCAGTCAGTTTTTGATTCACTTCATGCAGTTCACGCAAGGTAACCTCTAATTCTAGAGTGCGTTCTTGAACCATCTGTTCAAGTTTTTCACTGTTCTCCGCTTCCGCCTGCAATGCTTCTTCACGGACTTCTCGGATCCGTTGTGCTTGTTCGAGTGTTTGTTGCTGAATTTTAAACTTAGCTTTGCGTTCATCGCTGTAACGTAATGCGAGTACCGCTGCCATAGTGAAGACCTCAAACATCAGGCCTATCATGGTGGGTATTTGCGGCGCGATATCCAGTTTGATCATACCAACATATAACAGTCCAGTAAGAATGCAGCCTATTAATAAAGCCAGACGGCCTAAAGCATATAAAGTGGCATTACGTTGGCCTACAAAAGCTTGAATGAGCGAGAATGTGACGAGAATGGTACTCACGGTTAATACAACAAACACCATAATATAAAGTGCCGAGCTGTAATTAATAAAGGGCATTATTACCGCTAAAGAAAACGAGATAACAGCCATGACCCGGCAAATCCGCAGCATCTTTAAGTTGTGATATTTGAGCTGTAATGCTTTTTCAGTAAACATTAATGAGAATCCCAACGTTAGCGGGATAATCATGGTGAATATGTACTGCTGCATAATGGGCCATTGCGGCCATAAATAGCGAAATGACACGCCGTATATACTTGCTGTGAGTATGGTGAGTCCAACAACATAACCACAGTAGTAGCTATAATTGTATGATTTAGAGGCTATTGCAATAAACAAACTAAATAAGCTAATGGCGATTAACAAGCCTATTTGCAGGCCAATATATAAATTTTTGGTTTCTGTTAATTGAGTTAAGTCGTTCGAAGACCATAGAACAAGCGGCAAGTTAATGCTGCCAAGGCTGTCAATTTTGATATAAAACTTGTGAGTATCACCGGGCTGTAATTCAATAGGATATAAAAAAATATTACTCAAAAGGGGGCGCTGTTTAAACGGTAATGAGTCACCCATTTGTTGTGCACTAACAAGCTCACCATTAATAAAGTGGTATATGACCACGCTGTCAAGGAGTGGGTTGTCTAGAGCAATAATTCGTGAGAGATAATCGTCTGGGTTGTATATGCTGAATGTGGCCCAATAATTTTCTACGCCAATACGCTGCGGCTGATCCTCTTCAAATTTCTTCCATGTACTTTCAGGTTGCTCTAACAGCTTAGTCAATTGACTGATATTTTTGCTTTTATTGATGTAAATCCAATCTTGTAAATCAATTTTAGTAATAGAATCTGAGGTCAGCCGGAGTGGAACAGTTTGTAAGGTATTGGCCCAACTGAGTTGGCTTACAAGGAGCAAGCAGAGCCCTAAAAACAGACTGAAACAGTATGTTAGTTTTGATGATAAACCCGCAAAGTTAAGGATGTTCATCAGTCCTCAATCCTGTGCTGAGTAATAGGTAACCCAAAAAAATCACAGCTGTTTTGAAAGCAATATTGCGCCAGTTCAGTTTCAGGTTGCTGGCGGAGTTGTGCCATAACTTGAACAATATAGGGTAAATATTGCGGTAAGTTTTTGCTAGATTTTGGCTTAGGGCGCATGCTGCGAGGTAATAAATATGGACTATCAGTTTCAGCCATAATGCGGTTATTAGGGATAAGCGGCACTAACTGTGCGAGCTCTTGTCCACGGCGCTCATCACATATCCACCCCGTTATACCAATGTATAAATCGGCGGCTAAACAAGCTTCTAGTTCATCTTGAGTGCCTGTAAAACAATGAAGTAAGCCTTTAGGTAAGGCGCTTCTATATTCATTTACAATGGCAATAAAGTCTTGATGAGCATCGCGGCAGTGCATTAATACCGGCATATTAAGCTCGCAGGCCAAAGCTAACTGCGCGGAAAATGCTTGTCTTTGGGCCTGTCTCGGCGAAAAGTCACGGTTATAGTCAAGGCCGCATTCACCTATGGCAACAACACTCGGCTGTAAGGCCAATTGTTTCAGTTTATCGCAGCTTTGTGCGTTCCAGCTCGATGCTTGATGAGGGTGGACACCCGCAGTGCTAAACAGTTGCAGTGGGTATTGTTGACTAACCGCGCTGGCTTCAGCGCTTTCATCTAAATCGCTACCAATAACAATTAACGGCGAAACATGGTGTTTCGCCGCATCATTAATGATCGAGTCAATGTCGTGTTTTAACCTTTCGCTGAGCAGGTTAACCGCGATGTCGATATATTGAGTCATAGGAAGTGAATAGCCTGGGCTATTTTAGTCGTTTAACTCGGGTCGTGGCATTTCGATCATCACTGCCCATTAAAAATGAGTTTAACGCACCCTTTTCAATAAATAATTTAGCACCCTTTTTAACTTTAAAGCGTTCAGCGCTTGTTTGTTTCCAAATCTGCCCGTTATCAAAGGTAATTATTAACTTGTTAAAAGGTCCTTTATTTACTTCAGAAGCAATAAAATAAAGGCGATCAACTTCATCTTCAATAACTCTTTTATGTAAACCAAAATCTTCTACTCTAAGTTCTTGTTCCACTTTGATTGTTGTAATGGGTGACGCTGGAGTTGTTTTAGTTACAACAGGTGCTTGTACTATTTCTGTTGCTTCAACCGCTGTTGGCGTTATTTGGCGTTGGGTGCTTGGTTTTACATTGGCCGCGAGTTGGTCATAACAACTTAAGCGTTCAGCATTATTGGATTTGACAGCACAAACCGACAGTTTATCGACGAGTTGAGTATTGGCTTGTGCATTAACTGACATCAATAAGATACCAGTGGCAATTAAACATAAACGCATTGTTTCTTCCTTATTATTTGTCTAGCAAAAAAATGGCCAATTAAGGCCATTTTTATTTAGCTATCAGCGTGCTCGTTCTCTGGCACGTCATCTTCTTCTTTTTTACTGTAAAAACGTGCAGCAATCAAGCCACCTTCAAACAATAACAGCATTGGTATCGCTAGCATAGTCTGAGAAATAATATCGGGTGGTGTTAACAACATACCAATCACAAACGCACCAACCACAATATAAGGACGTTTTTGACGCAGTTCATCTGGTGTCGTGACGCCAGCCCAACATAATAGAACTACGGCTACTGGAATTTCAAAGGCTAAACCAAAGGCAAAAAATAACTTCAGAATAAAGCTTAAGTAACTGCTGATATCCGTTGCGACTTGCACACCTTCAGGAGCAACACTGGTGAAGAAACCAAATACAACCGGAAACACAATGTAATAAGCAAATGCGATACCCAAATAAAATAGCAAGGTGCTACTCGTCAGTAGTGGAATCACTAAACGCTTTTCATGCTTATATAATCCCGGTGCTACAAATGACCAAATTTGATATAGCACATAAGGAATCGCAATAAAAAATGCGAGTACTAATGTCAGTTTAAAAGGCGCAAAAAACGGTGCCGCTACGTCTGTTGCAATCATGCTGCCCGTTTCAGGCAATGAACGCATTAACGGTAGTGCGATATAGTGATAAATATCATTTGCCCAATACACAATCGTAATGAATACGAGTAACACACTGCCAATGGCTTTGAGCAATTTGTTGCGTAATTCAAGCAAATGGCTGATAAGCGGTTGCTGTTGTGACATGAATTATCCGTTTGATTTAGGAAGTGAACTGTTTTCGGATGTTTTTTCGGCTGCTTTTTCCGTTGTTGTGTTCGATGCCGCTGGTGTTTCGGTGGCCGATGCAACAGGTGAAACATCTTCGACCTTATAAGGTCTATTGACTGATTCTGCAGCTTGTTTTAACTGTTCTATCGACTCTTTTAATTCAGGCGATAAATTGGCTAAGCCTTTGCTCTCTGCTTTTTTTAAGTCAGAGTGTAGTTGCTCAATTTTTAGTTCTTGTTCGAGTTCATCTTTAACAGAGTTAGCCATACGCTTTAGGGCGCGGATCCAACCTGTCACTGAACGTACCGCAACCGGTAGTCTTTCGGGGCCGAGTACCACAAGCCCCAAAACACCAATCAGCAGCAGCTCCATAAAGCCGATACCGTCAAACATAATAAATTACGCCTGTTTATCTTTAGATTCAGGTTGCTTTTCAGCGGCCTGTTGCGAAGTCGCTGCTGTCTGGTCTGTTTCGAGATCTTTGTCTTCTATCGATTTCTTTTCGTCTTCTGGAGACATGGCATTTTTAAAGCCTTTAACTGCTCCACCTAAATCACCGCCCAATGAGCGTAATTTTTTAGTACCAAATAATAAAATGACAATTAACGCAACGATTAGAAGCTGCCAAATACTGATGCCGCCCATGAAGATTATCCTCTTTAAATAAAAAATGGTTTTTGTAAAACGTTATCTTAGGAGTACACAATACCATCCAATTCTTTAAGTATTATGACTGTCTAATAAATTAGTGCTAGCTAAAATTTACGATTCTTTGGCCTAGATCGCCATCCAACTGCCCAAATTAATACACCGACACCAATGCAGGTGTATGCAGGCCATAGTGTAGCGTTTTGAGATAATAAAATTGTGCCACAGATCAACAATATTGCAGATGTGATCAGCAGGTAATTACTCTTGTGGGATTTTTGTTGATAGCGCAGATACTTATCTAACATCTGTTGTTGGGTGCCGAGTAATTTACGTCCCAGTTTTAAGTTGTCGTAAATCAGCTCTGGGAACTCAGGTAATTTGTCTGCCCAAAATGGCGCATTAGACTTTACTTTGTTGAACATGGCTTTAGGGCCAACTTGTTCAGACATCCAATTTTCAAGAAACGGTTTGGCTGTTTGCCATAAGTCGAGTTGCGGGTATAACTGACGACCTAACCCTTCGATGTAAAGAAGGGTTTTTTCCAGTAATACCAGTTGTGGTTGCACTACGATGTCAAAATGACGTGCGGTGCGAAACAGTTCCAGCAATACATGGCCAAATGAAATCTCGTCTAATGGCTTATTAAACATCGGCTCACACACTACTTTTACGGCCTGTTCAAAGGCAATGATATCGGTGTGTTCAGATACCCAGCCAGACTCAATATACAGCTGTGCGATGCGATGATAGTCACGATTGAAAAAGGCTAAAAAATTCTCCGCAAGATAGCGTTTATCGACTTCCGTTAGCGTGCCCATAATCCCGCAGTCTAAGCCGATATAAAATGGGTCGTCAGGGTGTTCACGGCTGATAAAAATGTTACCAGGGTGCATGTCGGCATGGAAAAAGTTATCGCGAAAAACTTGGGTGAAAAACAGCTCTACACCACGTTCTGCCAATAATTTAAAGTTAGTGCCTTGAGCTCGTAGCGCTTCGGTGTCGGATACTGGAATACCGTAAATCCGCTCCATGACCATTAAGCGCTCGTAGCTGTGTTCTTCGTAAACAAAAGGCACATAAAGTGCATTTGAATCGATAAAGTTATTACGCAGTTTTATCGCATTAAGGGCTTCAAGTTTAAGGTTGAGCTCGCCTAAAATCGTGGTTTGGTAATCTTCAATAACTTCAGCAGGGCGAAGGCGATTGCCTTCACCGAGTATTGCCTCAAGCAGATTGGCGGTTTGAGTCATCAATTGCAAATCCGCTAAGATTTGCTGTTCCACATTAGGGCGCAGCACCTTGAGTACCACGTCTTTACCGTTGGATTTTAAAATGGCGGTGTGCACTTGCGAGATAGACGCTGATGCTAACGGGGTATCATCAAAATCATCAAAATAGGTGTCGATAGGCGCGCCAAGCTCGGCTTCTATTGCCTCTCGAGCCAAGGCCGAATCAAACGGTGGCACTCTGTCTTGTAGCATGGCGAGTTGATAAGCCCATTCATCGTCGAGTAAATCTCGACGAGTCGATAGCATTTGTCCCAGCTTGATATAAACCGGACCTAACTCTTGCATGGCTAATTTTAAACGTTCGGCAGGGGACTTGGTTTTGTGTTTGTTACGCACCCAAAATAAGCCGTTACGTAAAATGGAAAAATACCAAGGCTTTTTGTGTCGAGGAATGAGGTCATCTAAGCCATAATGCAATATGGTTTTAATGACATGGTAACCACGCCTAATACTTGCAAATGTCATTGAATTATTTGCTCTCTTAATTTGGCTATTTTAGCTTCGATACGTTCAGTTTGGCTCACCAGCTCTTCGAGATTATCACGAAAATGCAGCATCTCAATTTTATGTGGTGCTAGGCGATACTCTTCTGTTGTCAATTGGCTGATATGCGAGCGAGTTTTGTGAATGACTTGCTTCATCTCTTGACCGAATTGCTTTATGCCAGTGACTAACTTATGAGTTGGAGCATCACCAATATAGCGTGACAAAGGTTCAGCAAAATCGAAATGAATATTGTGTAAGTAGTGGCTAAGGGTTTGTAAAAGCTGGATATCACCGTCGAGGCTGAGCTTATCTTGTTTTATCAACTCAGTTAAATTGGCCCCTTCGGTTAATTGGTAAAGAGTTGATGCATCGGCATTAACGGTCACCGCGACATCACCTTCGTAATAACTCATGACCTGAATTTGCTTGGCAAAGATGAGGTAAATAGGCCAGCTTAACTGGCTTAACTGAATGCAAATCACCTTGCCATGCAATGATTTCTGCCGGGCATAATCATCTTTAGCGTTTGGCGGTAATCGACTAAAACCGGTTTCGATAGCCGCGCACACTAACAAAGCAAACTGATTGGGTACCATTAGAACTTATAACCTTTGTGCAATGCCACAACACCATCGGTCATGTTGGTGTAGTCCACTTGTTCAAATCCAGCATCAACCATCATTTGCTTTAAGGTTTCTTGATCTGGATGCATGCGAATTGACTCTGCTAAGTATTCATAGCTGTCGGCATCTTTGGTGATTAATGCGCCCATTTTAGGTAACACCTTAAAGCTATACATGTCGTAAACTTTACGCATTAATTCATGCTTAGGCGTTGAAAATTCAAGCACTAACAGTTTGCCACCTGGCTTTAACACTCGGTGCATTGAACGCAAAGCAGCGTCTTTATCGGTGACATTACGCAAACCAAAGGCAATGGTAATAATGTCGAAGTGGTTATCTGGAAACGGCAATGCTTCAGCATTGGCTTGCACATAACTGACGTTATTCACTATGCCTTTATCGCGCTGTTTAGTACGGCCCACTTTAAGCATCGAATCGTTAATATCAGCCAGTACCACCTGGCCGCGATCGCCGACTAGATTCGAAAATTTAGCGGTTAAATCACCAGTACCACCAGCGAGATCTAATACCTTCATTCCTGGGCGTGCAGCTGCCGTTTCAATCGTGTGACGCTTCCAAAAGCGGTGAATACCAAAAGACATCACGTCATTCATAATGTCGTATTTAGCCGCGACAGAGTGAAACACATCCGCGACTAAATCAGCCTTTTTATCCGCTTCGACGGTTTTATATCCAAAATGAGTGTTCTTTGGTTCGCCCTCAGACATCGGTATATTCCTATAATGTGCGATTATTCATTGCGAGTGTAAGTAATAGCGAGTGTAAGTCATTGCGAATGATTGCTGAAACACTGTAGTGCTAGAGTGTGACAACAATCAATTAGTTGTCATGCATACACGTTCAGTGGTTCACATCATCTTAACACGCCGCAATGCTCTCGCGTCGATTAACCCTGATTAACGTCGCTATCAAAGGCTAAAAAATTGCCCTGCATTAGAGCATAAAATTAGCCTTTAATGAATAGCTTCAGGGGATTCTAATTCAAGCGGGCTAGTCGCCCTTGAATATAAGCGTAAATTAACTCACTAAGGCCTTGGCCAACATCTCGATAACCCGCGATTTGCCCCGAGTGATGGCATGCTGGTGCAGCTTCAGCAAAATGCACATAACTGCATGGGCAATGTTTGGCGATATAGTGGATATAATGGCAGGCATCGAGTAGCGGAATACCGGCAAATGTGGCGGCGCTGCTAGGCATATTGGCAATCGCGTCAACATCGAGTTCTAATGCTACCGGTAATTGAGTTTGATTTAACCCTTTGGCAATGTGTTTTAACGCTGTTTCGAGTGGCAGCTCACGGCGTACCCAAATTTGTTGAAAACTATGCCATGTGGCACCAAAAAGGCTTAATTGCTCAAGTGTTGCTTCGGTGTTTTTCAGTTCATGCAATCCTAAAATATGATAGTGGTCTAGCGCGCCGCTTGCGGCTGCATAACTAAAGCCGTTACCGCTATGGCGTCCTTCTCGCGGTCTGAAATCACTGTGAGGGTCTAGATTTACCGCTGCAACCGGTAAGCCGTTATAGGCTTTGGTGGCCATTAATAAACCATATGCATTGTTGTGACCGCCGCCAATCACTATGGGTTCTAATCCGGCTTGCAATATATGGGTTGCAGCTTCGATAACTAAGTTATCTAGCTCAACAGTGGCTTGGCGAAGCTCATCAATACTGGCTGTTGATTCTGGTGAAGAGACGAGGCTAATCTGTCCGAGGATGACGCATTCATTTCCGTCTAAAAACCGATTAGATTGCAGATTAACAAATTGGCTGACACTCGCATTAAAGGCATCGTTTGCGCCACCTCGGCCTAGATTAGCCCGAGGACCAACATCTTCGGCTATTGCAAGAATGGCAAAGCGGGCGCCGTGCGATGCAGCATGTTGTGCATTTTGCTCAAGCGATAGATCAGCGTTAGCCAGTAACACTCGTTGACCTAATTTAGTCTCATTGGCTCTGGTATTGAGCAATTCCTGACAATGTTGTTCAGTAAATGCAGTAAACATAATGTGCCTCACTGTAAAATAACCATAAAAAAACCAGCATAGCTGGTTTTTAAAGTAGTTGTCGGCCAGCTAAAACAAAGTGTTTAGCAACGACTTGATAGCCGTTAGGTATTATTCAATATCTAAAGGTTCTGGAGATAAAATCACGCCAGTATTATCAGCATAGATATGGTCACCAGGTAAGAACGTCACACCGCCAAAGTTAACCGGAATTTCAACTTCACCTACACCGTTACCTTCTGCGCCAACAGGAATAGATGCAATGGCTTGAATACCAATATCAAGTTCTTCAAGTGCGTCAACATCGCGCACAGAACCATAAATAATAATGCCTTCCCAGTTGTTTGCTACAGCAAGCTCAGCAATTCTACCGTCTAGCAGTGCACGTCTTAATGATCCACCGCCGTCAACTAACAGTACTTTGCCTTCGCCATCTTCTTCTAAAGCGTCAGCAATCAGGCCGTTATCTTCAAAACATTTAATGGTACTGATTGAGCCACCGAAAGAGCTGCAACCACCGTAGTTACTGAACATTGGTTCTACGACATCAACTACATCAATATACATGTCGCAAAGTTCTGAGGTGTTGTATTCCATATTTAACTCCTGTTAGGCAGCAAGGGGAATTGCTGGGTCAAGCAAAGATAAATGAATTATATGAGCTTTTTACGAAAATAAAAGCCTTATCAATCACGCGATTGTTGTAAATCAACATTTTGTGTAAATGCTTGAAATGAGCTGATTAACCTAAATACAGAACAAGGATCAATTTTGGAAGTAATTTTCTTTCAATTTGAACCAATTAGTCGATATATGTTGATTTAGGTCATCCTAATACGTTTTTTAATTACATTTCTGCTCAACATTTTGTTAGCATATTACGTAGATTATTAATGTTAGTTTAAATTTTTTGCTAGCTTTAGGGGCACGGATCCCCCGTTACGCTTACGGAAGGCAGAGAGCCTGAAATTGAGGTTCTTATGGAAAATATCGATTTGATTGAAGTCTTAGGGTATGCAGCATCAGTTATGGTTGCGATTTCTTTGATGATGAAAGACATCGTCTTTTTAAGATGTTTAAATTTTCTTGGTTGTTCTTTCTTTGTTGCTTACGGGTATTCAATCGAAGCGTGGCCAGTGGCGGGCATGAATGCCTTCGTTGCCTGTATTAACATTTATCACTTAGCTAAAATTTACCGCAATAAGCAGTTGCAAACTCAAACTGTCTAGATTGCTGTTTAGCGAAGTGAGTCGCACTAACTTAAGTCGCACTAACTAAGTCAGACTAAGTCGATAATAAAACCTCTCAAGCTTATGTTTGAGAGGTTTTTTGTTTTAATCACCTCATTCAAAGCCATTGTTAATATGGATCACGATTTACCGTTCACTATTTCACTGTCATAAATTCACTGTCATAAAACTTTAGGCTAACTGTCACCTCGCATTCATTGCGGCTCTTTATTATTTGACTTATTAACAAATAAATAACCTTGCTCGGGTTGAAGATGTCCCAGCGTTTGGCATGGAGTCAAGCATGAAGATAAGTATCAGTGAGTTAGATAAATATTGGTTTTATTGGATAATGCAATTTAGTCGAGACAATCAATTAAGCCAGGCGGCTAAGCGAGTGTCGGCAACTGGCGATGGTCAGTACTATGTTTACTGTTCTGTCGCATTATTATTTTTTCATCCTCATGGTCAACCATTTTTCAATTTAGTGCTCGGCAGTTTTATTGTCGAATTTCCGCTGTATTTATTGCTAAAAAATAGCATTCGACGTCATCGTCCCTGTCATGCATTGGCCAATTTTGATTCATGTTTTGAACCGTCAGACAAATTCAGCTTACCGTCTGGGCACACAGCGGGAGCATTTGTGTTCGCGAGTGTGGTGAATGTGATTTTTCCATCGCTAGCACCTATTGCCTTTGCTTGGGCGTGTTTTGTGGGGGCATCACGAATTGGCCTTGGCGTGCATTATCCGTTAGATATTATTGCTGGTGCAGGACTAGGAATGGGCTCGGTGATGCTGGTTGAGCAATTAATGTTGTAACTGAATATGGATATTAAGTGCTGTTTTACAGCACCTATTCACTCAACCACAGAGGATATTAAGGCGATATGAAAATTTTGTACGGGGTTCAAGGCACGGGGAATGGTCATATTAGTCGTGCGCGAGTGATGGCTAAAGCCCTTGGCCAGCATAATATTGATGTCGATTTTTTATTTTCAGGTCGCCCGTCTGAGCAGTACTTTGATATGCAATGTTTTGGCGATTACCAAACACGTAACGGCATGACATTCATGACTGAGAATGGTCGGGTTAATGTGTCTAAAACCGCCAAGCAAAATCTAGTGACTAATATTTTTTCTGAAATTAAGCAATTAGAGTTAACGGGTTATGACCTGGTATTAAATGACTTTGAACCTGTTACTGCTTGGGCTGCACGTCAGCAAAATGTGCCGTCGATTGCCATTAGTCATCAAGCTGCATTGCAGTACGATGTACCGAAGCAAGGCACAAATTGGTTTAATGAACTGCTCCTAAACCGTTTTGCGCCAGTGGATATTTCACTTGGCTGTCATTGGCATCATTTTGGCTTTCCTATATTACCGCCTTTTGTTGAGGTGTCTGCGAGTTGTGGCGATCATAGCCACCAAATATTAGTGTATTTACCGTTTGAGGATCCCGACCTGATTGCCGAGTTTTTAGCACCGTTCGACCAGTATCAATTTTTTGTTTATCACAGCACTAAACCGCTAAAAGGTATTGGGGCGCATATTCATTGGCATGGTTTTAACCGAGAAGGGTTTAAGCAACATATGTCGCAATGTGGTGGTGTGATTGGTAATGCAGGCTTTGAATTAGCCAGTGAGGCGATGACGTTAGGTAAAAAGCTGCTGGTTAAACCATTGATGGGGCAGTTTGAGCAACTCGCTAATGTCGCAGCACTGCAATTATTGGCCGCTGCCGAGAGTATGGAAAGTTTAGATTCTGTAATATTAAAGCGCTGGCTTAAATCGTCGTCGCCTAAGCCCATTGCGTATCCGCAAGTGGGTAACGCGTTAGTTGATTGGTTAAAAAAGGGCGATTGGCATCAGCCTGAAATACTCTGCCAAAACTTGTGGTCGCAAGTTGAATTGCCCGAAAACTGGCATAAAAAACAATAGACTCTTCTCGACAGAGAGCAAAAAAATGTGAATATTAGCACTTTTTATCTAGGCTAAATAAGGCGGCTGCGTCATGTTGATTACGAGTGGCGGTTGTGTAGCACTTCTAATAGCTGATCTTCTAACTCGAAACGTGATTCCAGGGCTTGAGCCAATTTCGATAGATCGGTGTCTAACTGATACAAGATGTTTTCGTCGGCGGCTTCGGTGTATTTATCGTTAAAGTCCAAGGCTGTATCGGTACTGTCACTAATTAGCGGCAATAAACCTTTAGCTGTATCTGTGCTTGACTCGCCAAATTTCTCACAAGCTTTTACTACGTTGTTGTAAACCTCAAAGTGGCCTTCAGACACATAGTCGACTAACTGATCGCAAAAGTCTTTAACTTGTTCAAGGCTTGGTAGCGACTTTTCTGTCCGAGAATAGGGTGCGAGACCTGCAACAATAAAATACTGGATCAATAATTTTCTGCGGTGATTAAGCCACTGATCGATTAATTTGTTGGCGCCGCCCCAGCGTTTTTCTGCTTTTTCTAATTTTGTTAGCATGTGTTTTCTCTAATCAGCAACCTTTATATAACACCTAATGTATTGGACAAAGTGTATTGTGATCAACTGTTTTATTTATATTTTCAGGACCAACCAGCTAGAGGTGGTGAATATAGAGGGCGGGGGAGGATAGAGAATAAAAAACCCCGTGATGGTAAGCCATCACGGGGTAACGAAGTTTTCAAAGGCTCGATTTATCGGGCTTCTTGATTGTTCTTGCTAGCGCACACTTTTTATACCAAACGACTCACTGTGGCGCAACGTTTAATCCAATAATTTGCGATTTATGCGTCAGTATTGTGTGTTTTGTGAGCAGGGAAGTGGATATGTTAAAAAAATAGTCATCAGATTTAGGAATAGCTCACATATCTCTTGCATGGGTGGTTACATTAATCGCGTAAGTGCTAAACTACCGCCCAGCAGAAATCATAACAGTCTAGGAAGAAAGCCCACATGGCAGAATTAAAGAATGATCGTTATTTACGTGCGTTGCTAAAGCAGCCAGTTGATGTCACTCCTGTATGGATGATGCGCCAAGCAGGCCGTTATTTACCAGAATACAAAGCCACTCGAGCGCAGGCAGGCGACTTTATGTCTTTGTGCCGCAATGCTGAATTGGCTTGTGAAGTAACGTTACAACCGTTACGTCGTTATGATTTAGATGCTGCGATTTTATTCTCAGATATTTTGACGGTACCCGATGCGATGGGTCTTGGATTGTATTTTGAAGAGGGCGAAGGTCCACGTTTTCAACGTCCAACAGATACGATAGACGCCATCAAAAAGCTTTGCATCCCAGATCCAGAAGACGAATTAGGTTACGTAATGCGTGCAGTGAGCACCATTCGTCGTGAACTTAATGGCGCAGTACCGTTAATTGGCTTCTCAGGTTCACCTTGGACATTAGCCACTTATATGGTTGAAGGCGGTTCAAGTAAAACGTTTGAAAAAATTAAACGTATGGCATATGCAGAACCTGCAGCACTACACATGTTACTAGACAAGTTGGCCGACTCAGTTGTGTTATACCTTAACGCTCAGGTGGCTAACGGCGCACAATCGTTAATGATTTTCGATTCATGGGGCGGTGCATTATCGCATCACGCTTACCGAGAATTCTCATTACGTTACATGCAAAAAATTGTTGATGGCTTAACCCGTTTTGCCGATGGCCGTAAAGTGCCAGTGACCTTGTTCACTAAAGGTGGCGGATTATGGTTAGAGTCTATGGCTGAAACCGGTTGTGATGCACTTGGTTTAGATTGGACTGTTGATATTGGTGATGCTCGTCGTCGTGTAGGTCATAAAGTAGCATTACAAGGCAACATGGACCCATCAATGTTGTATGCATCGCCTGAGCGTATTCATCAAGAAGTGGATCAAATTCTTGCAAGCTACGGTGAAGGTACCGGCCATGTATTTAACTTAGGCCATGGTATTCACCAACATGTTGACCCTGAACATGCTGGTGCATTTATCAATTCGGTGCATGAGTTATCGGGTAAATACCACAAGTAATTGAGTGGTATGAGCTAACAAAAGCGAACCTTCGGGTTCGCTTTTTTGTTGCTCGTTTTTTGTTTTTTAAATTTGAGCGGTTAATTTTTCTATTTTACGTCTTTCCGGTAATGCTTGTGAGCCGGAATCCAACTGTTTTTAATTATTTATGCTTTATTATATCGGTTTTATGGCCTGCGGCCACAAGGTCGTGGCGCTTCGCCCACACAAGACCAAGAGGAAACCAACGGCTGTTCCCTCTTGGAACTCCCAGCCGCCCCGCAACATTTTCAAACTGCGAAAAGTCGCCATGGGGATTTATCCAGCTTTTGACTTCATATTTAACCGTCTTAGGCCTTATTCGAAAATGCTAACGCTTCCGATGGTACATCCTGTACCGCGAAAGCTAGCTCGCCATCCATGGCTAGCTCACGCTATTTTCTTCAACGGCCCTAAATGTATTTAATCCTGAAACCGGAAAATACTTCACGTCTTTTAAATGATTTAAATTATTTACAATATAATCAGTAGAATAAAGTTGGTTTAAGATACAAGTGTCATTCTAGATTCACCAAGCAGTTTCTGAGTTAAAAACCACTTCCGTCAAAACATGAAATACTATAACATCATATTTTAAGTGATAATTATTGATCAAACTGAAATTTTTACAACTCAAATGCTATATGTAGTTTGTGCTTTGTAAATCAGGCGAAGTTATGGAAATTAAAACGAGTTGTTAATCATTACTCTTTTAAATCAAAGGAATAAATTAGATATGGACGCTTATGAGAGTTAAGAAAATATTGGCATCATGGTTTGAAAATAAACATGTGAGATTATGTTCAGACTTAGTAATACTTATTGCCTCTGGATATTTAATGATAAAGAAATCAATTGGTTTCTCTGTATCAGGATGGCTTTTACAAAATGCTTTTCATCAACCTTTAGTTAATTTTTATGTATATATTTCAGCAGTAATCTTAGTTATCGCAATTATCATTAAAATATTCATACTTTATTTTGATAATTTTCCAGCGCATAACCATGCTTTTGTGGAACCAGATGAGATTTCCGATTGTTTACATAGAATGAATAGTGAAATATGCAATCATCTCGATAAATGCTCTAATACTCAACCTGCTAGTATAAAATTCCTTTATGAACAGCATGGATATAAAGTGAATCTAGCTCTTATTGTCGAGTCTTTAGCTGAACACATTAGGAAGTCTTCTAATAGCCTAAA
The DNA here is from genome assembly GCF_059758095.1 of Shewanella sp. MF05913. Lineage (NCBI taxonomy): Bacteria > Pseudomonadati > Pseudomonadota > Gammaproteobacteria > Alteromonadales > Shewanellaceae > Shewanella > Shewanella sp. MF05913. The sequence goes on along the minus strand of NZ_JCAYNT010000006.1, from coordinate 162,434 downwards.
AATAAAGAAAAAAGATTTATTTGTTTCACTGTATTTATATAATGATATCACTGGGTGTTTGGAATATATATTACATTTTGATCCCAAAAGAGATTTGGTTGAGACAAAGATTATTGATTTGAATTCAGATAAATATGAGCAATATGAAAGTGTTAAGTGTATTAGGTCAAAAAAATCGAATGCTTATGTCCTAAGCGGTAAAGCTAATTATGCTAAAGGAGCTTCTAAGAGACATAAGTCAATACAGCATTATTTGGGTTGTAAATTAACATCAGAGAAAAAAATCTATGGTTTTCTGAATATTGAATTTCATCACAATCAGCTATTTTTTGATGAAGGAGAAATGCAAGATTTCATGGAGGAGCATATTTATCCATTTAAGCTATTATTAGAATATCAATTTTTAAAGAAAGATTTTTTTGATAGCCTTAAAAATTTTGATGATAATTGGAGGGCAGCATGAAAGATTCCACTTTTAGTTCCAACTCCAAATTGTTTTCTGACATCGAGTCAGTAAAACGCAGTATTCGTGAAGATATACATAACCAGTGTAGAAATATTTCTAGTAGTCCATCAGTAGAAACAAAGAAAGAAAAGAAAGAAATGCAAACCAAAATACATCATAGAGTCCCATGATGTTTTTTATTGGATTTTCACTTGTAGAAAGCCATGATGCTAAATCGAAGAGAGTCGAATGACAGGTGCAGATGAGTCAGCGAGTATCCAAAACAGGGATGTTTTGGTTAAGCCCACATGGAGGTGCTTGCGGCGTCTCGCTGAATTATCTGCACGATAGCATGCTGCAGGCAATTAGTTATCATGACGCCTAATGATAGATAAACCTTAATCAGTACCAATTTTAGATATGAAGAAATCGTTATTCATTTGCGATTCAAAAATGAGATTAACTTTGCGTCACCAACTCTATCTTAAACTCACTTCCTACCCCTGGTTGGCTGTCGATTTCAATTTTGCACTTTAATAACCCCAATAACTGCCTGACGATGGCGAGTCCGACGCCGAGTTGTGGCAGGCTTTGATTAGGTTCAAAAGATAGCGTGGTCATCGACAATTGTTTGAGGGCGTCGACTTCATGTTTGTGCATGCCTGCGCCGGTGTCGCGCACGGTTAACCATTGCTGGTTATTGTGGAGTACATTGATGATTTGAATCTTGCCGCCGGCGGGAGTGTAGCGCAGCGCGTTGTCTACTAAGTTGTTGAGTATGCGGCGCATTAAGGTTGGGTCGGTATAAATTTGGCTTGTATGGTTGATGTCAAAATCTAGCTGAACCCCGAGTTTTTTAGCCCGTGGAGTAAAAGTTTGTTCAATCTCGCTAAGCAATTCACTTAAGTTGACTTGTTGTAATTGCGCATCGATTTGACCATTTTCTAATGCGGCTAATTCTAATAGCTGTGCCAATAACTGTTGTAAGGTTTGGCCTGAGTTGGCAGCATATTGGATCAATGCCTCGTCGCGCTCATTTTCAGGCAAAATAAGCCAGGTGTCGATATAGCCTAACAGTGCAGTAAGCGGCGTTTTTAAGTCATGCGACAGGTGCAATAAAAAGTCATGTTTAGCTTGTTGTTGGCGTTTAACCTGCTGTTGTTGCAGTTGGATTTCTTGCAGTAAATGATTGATATGATGACTTAGCTGGCTTATTTCTAAACTGCCGCGATAACGCTGCGGTAGCATCAGGTCATCTGACATAGGTTTATCTTTTAGCTCGGTTAAATCCTGGGCTAATTTTTGAATTGGGCGGGTAAAGTAGCGTAATAATATGACAAACAACACGAGAGCAAACAGTATCCAAAATCCGATAGTGGCGCCCCATATTTTTGGCTGGTTTTCGGCATTAATCAGTGCTTGCCAGCTGTCGTAATCTTCGCCACCAATAATCACGTACAAATAGCCGCTGTGAAGTCCGTCTGCGTTAATTAATTTACTCACCGAAAATATCTTTTGGGTGTCTTCACTACGCGGATCCGTGCCAAGCACAGGCAGGTTTTCGCCGGTTAAAAACTGCTGAATAATATTGGTATCAACGCGGTGAGTTTTGATTTTTTCATCTTTGGCATCATAGGCAATCACTTGGCCATTTGGATCTAGAGTGTAAATTTCAAAACTTGGGCCTAACAGCATAAAGTCATGAAAGGCTTCTTTAAGCGCTGCATCAGAGGTGATGCCTTGCGACAGCAAAGGATTGATGTGGGCCATGTGTTCAGCCAATTCTCGATGCAGTGATTGTTGTATTTGGTTGCGGCTAAACTCATGGTTGAGTTGCAACCATTGCCATAAAGCGACAAATAACAATAATGCAATGAGTGTAGCGGTTAGAAATAGTCGGTTAAATAGGCGATTCATTAGTGGGTTTGCACCTCTGGTGGTGAAAATTTATAGCCTACGCCCCATACGGTTTTCACTAAGTCATGTTCGGGTGAACACTGCGACAATTTATTGCGTAATCGATTGATATGACTATTAACTGTGTGTTCGTAACCGTCATAGTTGTATCCCCACACAGCTTCGAGTAATTGCATTCGGCTGAAAACTTGTAGCGGATGTTTGGCTAAAAATAGCAGTAAATCAAACTCGCGGGCGGTGAGGGTGAGCGCTTTGTTAAATGCGGTGACTTCGCGGGTGCTGGAGTTAATGGTAACGCTATTAAATTCAATTTGTTGAGTTTGCTCTTGATGGGCTTTACCGCGTCTTAGTAAGGCTTTTACACGGGCGCGCAGTTCTAATACGCTAAAAGGTTTCACCAGATAATCATCGGCTCCGGCCTCAAGGCCTAATACGACATCTGCTTCTGAGTCTTTGGCGGTTAACAGCATCAGCGGCACTTCCTTACCTGCTTGGCGTAATTGCTCACACAACATTATGCCATCACCATCGGGGAGCATGCGATCCATCAATATGAGGTCGAGTTTTTTATGCTCGATAATGTGCATGGCTTGCTTCAAGGTAGTGGCGTGATCGACGCTGTAATTGAGTGCTTTGAGGTTAAGTATGATTAATTTAGCCAGGTCTTGTTCGTCTTCAACTAGCAAAATATGTTGCGGACAAACATGGCCATTATGTTTAGCGGTTCCATTCATGGTGACTTCCTCAAAGCAAATCCAGTAATTGCATTAATACTTAGACCTGCTTTGAGGAGAATAAATTTCAACCGGGTTAATATTTATTCAGTCGACACGAGCGATTAAGCTTATTCAGTCCGCATAATAGTGACGGCTAACACGGGGTTATCAAAACGATGTGATGCATCCAGTACCGAATCGGCTAAGCCGTCGTACATTGAAATAACACCTGGATGAATATGGACAAAGTCGACATCATCACGCGCAGCATTAAAGCCTTCGCCGCCATCAGCGGGTCCTGGCATAGTGCCTTTGGCTTCGCTGTTGGCTTCAGTGCCTGCATCATAAGCCATAAACTTCATCGCGGTTGTAGCATCAACTTGCATACCTGCAATGGCATAACTGTTAATGCCAGTAAAGGCATCGTTAGTGTTAACCAGCATGGTCGCTAAGCTAATACTCGCCACATCGGCTTCATCTAAGGTCAAGGTTAGGGTTTCTGACATACCAGGCATTAATAAGCCTGTGCCGTTAACGCTGCTATTGATCACGCCTAGCGCGGCTATATCGGCAGTATCACCACCTTCAGCCATTTTTTCTATCGCTTCGCTGGCCATTTCACCGGCGTTCCATAACATGGCATCGCTAGCATGAGCGGCTAAAATCACCGGCGACATGGGTTGATTAGCGGTTAAGTTAGTCACTGTCACCGTGAAGGTTTGCATCACAGGTGCTGGCGGAGTCTCATCAACGGTATCGTTGTCGTCATTACCACATGCTGTTAATAGGGTGGCCGCTGCCAGCATGGCGAGTAAACTGGGCTTTAATGTAAAGTCAGTGAGTTTCATGGGCTACCTCCTTATTTTACTGTCACCACAACTTTGGCTACAGGGTTCAACCAGCGATGTACGCGACTGTCTAGGTCACTCATGCCACCAGCAGGGTCCATGTCACCTAAAACGCCTGGATGGGTATGTACATTACTGTTTTCAGAATTGTCCATTACACCCGTACCATTGGCTCCGCCGTCACCACCAGGAGCTGCAGGGATGCCCGGTACGCCTGACATGCCGCCACCATTAATGATTTCATCATTGGCTTCGGTGCCAGCATCATAAGCATTTACGTACATAGTATAAGTGCCCGCTTCTGTTGGTATTTCCCAACCATCTAGTCCAACAAAAGCATCGTTAGTAGGTAACACCATCGCAACAATCGATAGATGGGTATTATCGCCAGTATCCAGCATCACTTCGCTCACGCTTGCACCGGCGGCCAGTAATCCCATTGCTGGGTTGGCTGATGTTACGCCCGCATTACCGGTAACAGCAGCATCTAAATCGGCAATGTCACCACCTTCAGCCATTTTCTGCAATGCTGCAGAGGCTTCGGTACCTACTTGAAACAGATGGCTGTCAGCGTCGTGAGCAGCGATCAAAAGAGGGGTGAAGTGATTTCCGTGAGTTAAATTGGTCACGCTAACTTCAATATCCGCTGCCAAAGTTGGAAGACTAAATAATCCAGCAGCCATAAGACTTGCAGTCACTAATGTACGTTTCATAACCGAGCTCCTTTTGTTTAATTGCATCCAGTATGCGGCAGGAGTTTCACCAGGTTATTGCCAAATTATCACAAAAGTTTAACATCGTAGCTGGCTATATTGGCGTGTGCTAAAGTGTGCTGAAACAGACAAGAATATAAGATTATGATTAGAGAACTTACCCACGCTGACTTTGATGCAGTGATAGCCCTAGGCGAAATTGTTCACGGCAGTGGTTATATGGACATTGCTGAACTCACGGCGATTTATCACAAAAGCATTAAACACGGTATTAACGCCAATTTTGTCGCAATTGAAAACGATCAGCTAATTGGTTTTCGATTAACCTATGCTGCAGGGCAGTGGCCGCAAGATCAGTGGTGCACGGTAGATAAGTGGGGCGTTGCATTTGAGGATGTGTGTTATTTCAAATCGAACACTATTGCAGAATCTGCTCGTGGAAAAGGCCTCGGCGGACTGTTATTAGCAGCCTCTAAAACGGCAGTGATTGCCCAAGGTGCTAAAGCGGGAGTGAGCCATTTGTGGCAACAAAGCCCCAACAATGCAGCAGTGCGCTATTTTACGAAAGCGGGCGGGCAGTTAATTGCCGAACATCCTCAGCGCTGGCATCAACGTTACATGGGGGAAGAGTATATGTGCGTTATTTGCGATCACGACTGCCACTGTGTCGCCTGTGAAATGCTGTTAGTTTTTTAGTCGGGTTTACTCATTTTAATATAATAAGAAGAAGCGCAATATGTACGATCCATTGGTTAACGCTCATCCTAACAATCAACCTTTTGCGCCCAGCTATTGGGCGACGACACAAGCATTAGGCGACCCCACTGCTGCATTATCTGGCCACCAGCAAGTTGATGTGGCTATTATTGGCGGCGGCTATACCGGGCTGTTAACTGCGTATTATTTGGCAAGTGAGTTTAATATTGACTGCCATGTGTTGGAGGCCAATCAAGTCGGGTTTGGTGCCAGCGCCCGTAATGCTGGGTTTGTGTTAAAAGGCTCAGGCCGGTTAGGGTATGCCGCCATGACTCAACGTTGGGATTTAGCCACCACCAAAGGCATTTATGATGAGTTTACCCAGGCTGTCGCGCGCGTCGATGGCTTAATTAAACAACACAATATTGCCTGTGAGCCGCAAGAAGCCGGTTATTTAAAAGTGGCCCATAATCCCAAAGCACTGGTCACATTGCAAAATGCGGCTCAGTATATCCAACAACACCTAACAGATAGCCAAGATAGCGGCGCTGAGTTTATCACTAGCCACGATTTTAGAACCCAGTATTTAGACCATCATCAAGCCTATGGTGCTTTACGCTTAAAAGACGGTTTTGGTCTTAATCCGCTTAAATTATTACTCGGTTATAAGGACATGGTACAAGCCCAAGGCGTGACGATTTCTGAGCAATCTTGCGTATTAGATTGGATTGAAGAGGGTGGTAAGCATCGTTTAATCACCGCCAACGGTGAGTTGATTGCCAATAAAGTGATTATGGCGGGCAATGCCTACACGCCAAAGCGCTTTAATCAGCGAATAGATGACAAGTTTTTACCGATATTAAGCAATGTGATTGTTACCGAGCCGCTCACCCCTCAAGAGCTGACACAGGCTGGTTTGCATACACATCAAGTCACTATGGACACGCGTATTTTAAAATACTACTACCGCTTACTGCCAGATAACCGCTTACTGTTTGGTGGCCGTGGTGCTGTGTGGGGCAAAGATGCGGCAAACCCAGTGTATGGGGAGCGCTTAAAAATGGCGCTTAATAAATGTTTTCCGAGCTTATCAAGCAAAGCGATAGCCTATAACTGGACCGGCTGGATTGCCGCAGCGATGGACGATATGCCTCATGTCTATAGTAAAGGTGGCATAGGGTACAGCTTAGGATATTGCGGTGCGGGCGTGTCGTTTAGCAGTCAAGCAGCGTATCGATTAGCACAAAGTATAGCGGGTGAAACGTTGCCTAACCTGCCTTTATATCAACAACCGTTACCACCATTCCCCTTCACCCAAGCAAGACGCCTTGGGCAATGGGGTTATTATCATTATGGTTGGTTAAAAGACCGCTTTGGTTAATCGGCCATTTCTAGGTTAATAGACGACGTCTTAGTTAGCCGACGACTTCGCCAGTGCTGATTTTAGTTTCGTCTAATGGTTCGATTTTGAAATTAAAATAAGCATAAGTGGCACTCACAAATGGACACACCAAGTTAAAGAAGGCATAGGGCAGGTAGGCAATGGTTGCTACGCCTAAGGTACTGGCCATAAAGGCGCCACAGGTGTTCCAGGGTACCAATGGGCTGGTGACTGTTGCAGAGTCTTCTAATGAGCGACTCAAATTAACCGCGGCTAATTTACGGCGAGTGTATTCAACCTTCAACATTCGCCCTGGCAGTACAATAGCAATATATTGGTCGGCGGTAATGATGTTAGCGCCAATACACACCCCAATGGTGGTAATGATGAGGCTTGTGGTGCCGGTCACTACGGTAAGAATGCTTTCTAAAATACGGTTAAGTAAACCGGTGACTTCCATCACGCCGCCAAATGCCATGGCGCACAAAATTAACCACACAGTGGTGACCATGCTGCTCATGCCGCCTCGGCTTAATAGGCTGTCTAATACTTCATCACCCGTGTTGGCCACATAACCGTCAAACATGGCAATCCATAAGCCTTTTACCAGTGCAACTACCGGTACTAGTGTATCGTCGTGCACAAAAGCGATAACGTTATCAAACTGAAATAGTGCCGCACATGCAGCGCCGGCTAATGTGCCTAATATTACTGTGGGAAATGCAGGCATTCTTCTGTTAGCTAAATACAACACCACTAATAAAGGAATGAGTAAATGCAGCCCAGGGCTGTAGGTTTTATCTAATAGCGCCAGAGTGTCGGTAAGTTGGTTTTCAATCGGGGTGGCATCTGCGGTTAAGCCTAAAAAAGTAAAGCCGATAAGGGCAATAATAATGCTCGGTACAGTGGTCCAGGTCATGTGGCGAATATGGCTGAAAATATCGGTGCCAGCCACTGCTGGCGCCAGGTTGGTGGTGTCAGACATAGGTGACATTTTATCGCCAAAATAAGCACCACTGATAATAGCACCGGCAGTAATGTTCACATCTAAACCCATGGCAGATGATATGCCCACTAACGCGATCCCGAGGGTACCGGCAACAGTCCAGGAGCTGCCGATACTTAACGCCACTACTGCGCACAATAGACAACAAGCGGTATAAAAATAATCGGGATTAAGGATTTGCATGCCATAGTAAATCATCGTTGGCACAGTGCCTGCTAAAATCCAGGTACCAATGAGTGAGCCCACGCTGAACAAAATTAATAGCGCGCCTGTGGCAACCCCGATACTTTTTACAATTCCGCGCTCCATTTGGTTCCAGCTGTAGCCATTCTTATAACCAATGATCATTGCTATACATGCCGCTAACACTAATGCGATTTGGTTGGCGCCAGATGAGCTGTCGGATGAAAATAAATATACCGCAGCACCCAGCATAATAATGAGTGCAAATACGGGAATAAGCGCATCGAGTAACGTGGGCTGTTTATGGTTCGATGGCGATGGTTTTGAAGGCTCAGCTTGAGACATACGATTTCCTTTATAATTATTATTTTGACCAATATCTCATTCGTGTGAGCTGGCTTAATGATTTTTTAATAACTTGGTAACGAATTTGTAACAGGCCACATCCTGACAAAAAAAGGCCAATAAGTCGAATATTGTTATCGTGAACCAATGATTTGAATGAACAGTATTAAGTGATGCGGTGGGGTGTTGTGCTTGCTTAGTTACTTGGCTTGGTTAAATATGCTGATATTGATTGGTCGCTCGCATAAATATCCGCTAAGGATATATGGTGGGACCAGTGATACCCTTGCTAGAATATCTCACTTTACTCAGTCGGATGAGCTAAATGAGTGCGCGATATGAGTGTTCGATATGAGTGTTCGATATGAGTAGTTACTTGGGGTGATTAAGGTGGTTAACGATGGCACTTTCAGCATCCGCTTTGTTGGCTTTACTTTTCACAGGGCTGATATTAGTCATGGCACTGTGGCCTGTCATATCTTCGGCAATATGTAACCAATCTGGATGCCAATAAAAAGTGGCCCCTGCTAATGTATTCCAGCCATGTACGCCTGATTTTTCCCCTTTGTAGATAAGGTCTTCGATAGAATATGACATTGTGTACTCCAAGCATTATTAATAAAGTTACTCGCGTTTAGTCATCGGATAGATAACCGCTTAACCAATTCGCTTTATATTAGAATGCACCTCATACAACACGATCTTAGTGATCTAGATCACATAAAACAGGGTTTATAAGCAAAGTGAATAGAAGTTAATCTTTTGCGGTAATTAAAATACTAATCTTGGGGATCAGTCTTGGCAGAGGCATTAAGCTTAATCATTAAATGGATTGAGTGCTTATTTTACTCACATGATATGAAAGAAAATTTATGGCTATAAAAATAAAAATCCCTGCGATGTTACCATCTCAGGGAGTGTTTTATGTTAACAAGATAAGCGAATGATTTACGCTTTAGCTTGTTCACGTGCAATGGCGCGGTAAGCGATATCGGTACGGAAATAAACGTCATCCCAATGGATGGCATCCACTAAACCGTAAGCGGCCTGTTGGGCTTCGGTTACCGTGTTACCTAAGGCGGTAGCGCATAATACACGGCCGCCGTTAGTCACCACATGGCCGTCTTTCATCTCGGTGCCGGCATGGAACACTTTGCCGTGTACATCGCCAAGCGTTAAGCCGTTAATCACATCGCCTTTATTGTAAGCGTCTGGATAACCGCCAGCGGCCATAACCACACCGACTGCTGCGCGTGAGTCGAACTCTGCGGTGACTTTGTTCAATTCACCACGAGTGGCTGCTAGGCAAAGCTCAACGATGTCAGACTGTAAACGCATCATAATCGGTTGGGTTTCTGGGTCGCCAAAGCGGCAGTTGTATTCAAGCACTTTAGCGCTGCCATCTGGTGCAATCATCAGGCCTGCGTATAAAAAACCAGTGTAAACATTGCCTTCAGCAGCCATGCCATCAACCGTTGGGCGAATAACGTGGGCAATAGTCCAATCATGTACCGCTTGTGTTACTACCGGGGCAGGTGAATAGGCACCCATGCCGCCCGTGTTAGGGCCGTAATCGCCGTTGTCACGTGCTTTATGGTCTTGGCTGGTGGCCATTGCGAGAATGTTTTTGCCGTCTACCATCACGATAAAGCTGGCCTCTTCGCCTTTTAAAAATTCTTCAATCACCACGCGTGAACCGGCATCACCAAACTTATTACCTGCAAGCATATCGTCAATGGCAGCATCAGCTTCAACTTGATTGGCTGCGATAATCACGCCTTTCCCCGCGGCTAAACCGTCGGCTTTAATCACGACAGGGAAACCTGTTTTTGCGGTCAATGTTGCCGCATAAACTTTAGCGGGTGCAATCTCAGTGAAGTTTGAGTAGTCAGCCGTTGGAATGTTGTGACGGGCTAAAAAATCTTTAGTGAACGCTTTTGACGATTCAAGCTGTGCCGCGCCTTTTGTAGGGCCAAAAATCGCTAAGCCTGCAGCATTAAAAGCATCAACTACGCCTAGTGATAATGGCACTTCTGGGCCGACGATGGTAATTTCGATGGCGTTATCTTTGGCAAAGGCGACAAGTGCGTCAATTTGTTCAACATCAATAGCGACGTTTTCTAACTTAGGTTCTAAAGACGTACCAGCATTACCGGGGGCGACAAACACTTTTGTTACTTGTGCTGACAGAGCCGCTTTCCAGGCTAAAGCATGTTCACGACCGCCGCCACCAATTATAAGTACCTGCATCTTATTCACCTTTTAATAAATTAAATAATATGATTCTTTAAACGAAAAAAGCAGCCAAACAAGGCTGCTTATTTCTAATGTTGCTTAGTGGCGGAAGTGACGCATGCCAGTAAATACCATGGCCATACCGTGCTCATCTGCCGCGGCGATGATTTCTTCATCGCGAATAGAACCACCCGGTTGGATGATGCAGCTAATACCCGCTGCTGCTGCTGCGTCGATACCGTCGCGGAATGGGAAGAAAGCGTCAGATGCCATCACTGAGTTTTCAACCACTAGACCTTCATCCGCTGCTTTAATACCCGCTATTTTCGCTGAATATACACGGCTCATTTGGCCTGCACCGACACCGATTGTCATGCCATCTTTGGCGTAAACAATGGCGTTAGATTTTACAAACTTAGCCACTTTCCAGCAGAACATTAAATCTTTTAGTTCTTCTGCAGTTGGTTGACGCTTAGACACCACTTTAACGTCTTCTAAATTCACCATGCCTTGATCGCGATCTTGCACTAACAAGCCACCATTCACGCGCTTGTAATCAAGTGTTGTGGTTTGAGTGTTCCACTCACCACACTCAAGTAAACGCACATTCACTTTAGCAGCAACGATATCTCGTGCTGCCTGACTGACTTTAGGGGCAATAATCACTTCAACAAACTGACGGTCAACAATGGCCTGAGCCGTTTGCGCGTCTAACTCCTGGTTGAATGCAATAATGCCGCCAAATGCTGATGTTGGGTCGGTTTTAAAAGCGCGGTCATAGGCTTCTAATAAGTTAGCGCCTAGTGCCACACCGCAAGGATTAGCGTGTTTAACGATAACGCATGCAGGGCCTTCAAACTCTTTAACGCATTCTAGCGCTGAGTCAGTGTCGGCGATGTTGTTGTAAGACAAAGCTTTACCTTGTAGCTGAATCGCACTGGCCACTGAAGCTTCATCAATTTGCGTATCAACATAAAACGCCGCTTTTTGGTGGCTGTTTTCACCGTAACGTAAATCTTGTTTTTTAACGAATTGAGAATTAAAAGTACGTGGGAATGTAGAATCGTCATGACATTCGTCGTTACTGTGTGCTGGCACCATAGTACCGAAGTAGTTGGCGATCATTCCGTCGTAAGCAGCGGTGTGCTCAAATGCGGCAATGGCAAGGTCAAAACGAGTTTCTAGCGTAGTGCTGCCATTGTTGGCTTGCATCTCAGCAATCACGCGAGCGTAGTCTTTTGCGTTAACCACAATGGTGGTGTCTTTGTGGTTTTTGGCGGTTGAGCGCACCATGGTTGGGCCGCCAATGTCGATGTTCTCAACAGCGTCGGCTAAGGTACAACCTGGCTTAGCCACAGTTTCAGCAAATGGGTATAAGTTAACAGCCACTAAATCGATAGGGTTAATGGCGTTTTGTTCCATTACCACTTCGTCAATGCCGCGACGGGCTAAAATACCGCCGTGAATTTTTGGATGCAGCGTTTTAACACGACCATCCATAATTTCTGGGTGACCTGTGTAGTCAGAAACTTCAATTACCGGGATGTTGTTGTCTGCAAGTAGCTTTGCAGTACCGCCCGTAGATAAGAGTTCAACACCTTGTGCATGCAGCGCTTGTGCAAACTCAAGGATTCCAGTTTTATCTGATACGCTTAATAGCGCGCGACGAATTGGTCTGACATTATTCATGTAGGTACAGGGTCCACTAGTTTGATTTTAAGGATCTTTCGTAAAGCAGAATTGCTTCAAGTCTGCTTTACCAAAGTCCCTCATGATGTTGCGATAACACCACTAGATACTGTCTTACGATTAGGCGGGCGTATTTTATCGCAAAGTGTATGTATTGGGTGTTTTTTCTGTGTGATTTCACAATATTGAAATAAGAACAAAGATAATCAAAAATAATCCATAATAAACCCTTGACCTTGGATTAAACTCCAAGGTTTATACTTAAGCTAATTTCAGAGACTTTTTAGCTGAATACACTTTCTGAGTTGAGGTTTAATCATGTACCGAATAGGCGAACTTTCTGCCTTGTACGACATCAAGGCTGACACTTTACGGTTTTACGAAAAACACGGGTTGCTGTCTCCTTCGAGCCGCTCTGATTCAGGCTACAGATTATATAACCATGACGATTCTGACAGATTAAAGTTTATTCTTCGCGCCAAAGCGGTGGGTTTTTCGCTTAATGACATTGCAGATTTATTGTCTATAGAAGTGGATAAATCTAATCGAGCCTGTGCTGAAGTCAAAGGTTTGGTTGACACTAAGCTTGAGCAGGTTGAAGCTAAGTTAGCGGAGTTACAACATTTTGCAACGTCGTTAAAGAGTTTATCGAACACCTGTTGCGGCGGCCCAGATAGCGCGGAGCATTGCTCGATACTCGAAGCGTTAGAATCGTCTGACCAACATATTATTGCTAAAAAAGAACAGCATCATTTTGCTCATTCAGGTCATAAGGACTAAGTATGTTATTGACCAATTTTATTCATTTATTTTTAGAGTCCGCCCCATGGCTATTGTTGGGGTTAGTGTTAGCGGGTTTGCTAAAAGTGTTTGTGCCTATGGCGTGGATGCAAAAGCAACTCGGTGGCCATGGGATTAAAACAGTATTTAAGGCGGCATTATTAGGTGCGCCATTACCTTTGTGTTCTTGTGGGGTTATTCCTGCTGCGGTTGGTTTACGTCGCGCCGGAGCTTCAAAAGCGGCTACCACGTCGTTTTTAGTGTCAACACCAGAAACCGGCGTCGACTCAATTACCGTATCTTACGTGTTACTCGGGCCATTTATGGCCATAGTGCGTCCCATTGCAGCTATTACTAGTGCGATTGTTGCAGGGCTATTAGTGGGCCGCGATGACGATGATGGAGTGCCTGCAACAGCTAAGGCTCAATCTGACAGCAGTGCAACGGCTAAAGTTGAATCATCTTGCTGTGCAAGTAAGAAGGCCAATATATCAAGTTCTTCTCAAGCGGCTTCAATTACCCACGAAAGCAATGCTGACACAGTGCAGTATGCTGCTGTGAAAATGACGGCCGTTAAAGCTGAGTCTGTATTAAGCCCTATGGCTTCAGGCAAAATGTTGAGTGCTGAACAAGCGCCAAAGCAAAGTAGTTGTTGTGCGAGTAAGGCGGACAAATCATCTCAGGCGGTTGATACTCAGGTAGTTGATGCAAATGCTGCACAGTCTCAATCATCAAAGTCTCAATCATCACAATCAGCATCATCACAGTCATGTTGCGGCGCAAACTCTGAAGCTATGAGCCCTAACGCAATGGCTCCTATCGCTGTAGAGCCTAAAGCCGTGGCGGTTAAATCCAGTTGTTGCAGTAGTCAAGCTGAGCCGAAAGTTGAAGTAGCAAGCAGTTGTTGTGCGCCCAAGTCAGCTTCAGCGAGCCAAGATGTCGCAGTTAGCAGTGAAGAAGCCAGCTGCTGTGCATCAACTCAGGACATGGCAACCGAGCTTAAACAAAACAGTGTATTTAGTCGTGTATTATCGGGCTTACATTATGCCGCGACTGATTTAGTGAGAGACACTACCTTGTGGTTATTGGTCGGGCTATTTTTTGCTGCATTAGTGCAGACCTATGTACCCGCAGACTTTTTAGTGAAGTGGGGCGACGGCATTTTAGCCATGTTAGTGATGGTGTTAGTGTCTATCCCTATGTATATCTGCGCTACGGCTTCAACACCGATTGCGGCTGGATTACTGTTAGCGGGTGTATCTCCTGGTGCGGTATTGGTGTTTATGATGGCAGGTCCAGCAACTAATATCGCAACACTCGGTGTTGTCACTAAAGAGTTAGGCAAACGTGCATTATATGGCTACCTAGGCGGCGTTATCGGTGTGGCGTTAGCATTTGGCGTGTTGGTTAATTATTTAGTGGATACCTTTGGTTTTGAGGTGATGCCACAGATAGGTGAAGAACATGCGTTATTACCACAAGGTGTGGTGGCGGTATCTGGGATTGTGTTAGCGATATTAATGGCTAAAGTGTTGTGGGATATGATCCCCAAAGGCAATAAAGACAAAATTTGTTGCTCGTAATGAGCCAATAGCGCTAAACACAAATTGTCAGTTTTTAATGAGACTTCATCAAAGCCAGTGATCATTATCACTGGCTTTTTTGGTTTTTATTAAGGCCATTTATCCGTCGATTTACTTTGTCATTTTGGTATGAATGGCTGCGTAAATGATGGGTTAAAGTGCATAATTAATGTATATCTACTCATATGTTCAACAAGTCTAAGCATATTTTATTCACGCGTTAAATCCTTAAAAATACCTTAAAAATAAGATGGTTTTTACCATAAATATGATGCACGTCATGCTTTAACATAAAATCAACATATCTGCGATTTATTTGCACAAAGAGTGTGAGTTACCTCTCCTAGCGTTTTGCGGTTCTACATTACTATTACGATTGCAAGATACCTATAAAGTGATAAGTCGTTTAAGCGACGCTGGAGTTAATGATGAAAACAATAAAAATGTGCAAAATAGCACTGCTAATCGCGATATCTATGGGCGTCATCGCCTGTGGTAGTGATGGCAAAGATGGTGTAGATGGCGCAGCTGGGCAAGTCGGAACACCTGGTTTACCTGGCGCTCCTGGTGCAGATGCAACCGCACCAACAGTCAGTGCCTCCACGATGACTAATGTGGAGTTTATTAATCATATTGTTGCAGACGGAATGGTAACCGTAGAGTTTGGTATTACTAATGAATCAGGCTACGCCATCACCGGCTTAACTGATGCGTCGGTCTACCTTGCCGCTAAAACCGAGAATGGTATGCAACGCAGCCGCGATGGTAGCGTTGGGGGTAATGCGACAGTGGGCGGTTCATCGCCAACAACAGGTGCATCGTTAACCTTACTTGATAACGGCAATTATCAATTAGTCGCGCCAATGGCTGGTGTGCAAGCTGACACAGAAGCATTAATTCGCTTGCAAGTGGGCGGCGGCGATATTGCCAAATCACCTTACATGCTTATTGCTAAACCTGAGATGATGCACACCTCAACAACAGAAACATGTTACTCATGCCACGTTGATTATGCTGCATCTGACCTTAAACATGCGGGTTATGTGGCATTAAATACCGATGGCGAAGTCGATTTTGTCGGTGGTTGTATGGTGTGTCATAACAACGTACCTCGTGATGTTGCAGCAGATGGCACCTCATTAAATACCGGTGGTTATGCGAAAAACACCATGCAAAAGCTGGGACACATCAATCACCAAAATTTTGAAAAAGACTTTGTTCCGGCTAATTGTTATACCTGTCATGCTGAGCCTGTGATGAATACCAGCCTTGCCGGTAACGGTTGTGCCGATTGTCATAACACCTCTAGCAGTTCAAGTGCTGCAAAAGTATTGAGCAACAGCAACAGTAGTGAGTTTGATGCAAGAGCATTCCACTTGAACAAAAGTGGTTTAGAAACCTTGCAAGCAATGCGCGTGAGTTACACTGCTGAAACCACCGTACCACAAAAAAATGATGCGGGTGTTTGGTGTACCACTATGTCGTTATTTGACGTGAGTAGCGGCAGCAAAACTCAGGTCAATATTGGTGCGTTATACAACAAAGATGGTGACACATCTGGTGCCACAAACGTTGTAGGTAAGCCGATTGTGTATGCGGGTGCATACTTACATGGTTATTATAACGAGTCTATTGTTGGCCGTTTTGCAGGACAAGGCAATAATGAAGTTAAAACCGATAACGCAGATGGCTCAAGAACGCATTGTTTCCCATCGCCATCAAGTGGTTTTGATCAAGCAAGTATTATGGCAACGGCGCGTATCTCATTAAGCTACCCTGGTTGGGTGCAAGATGATGGTGAAACATCAATGTCATTTACTGCCTATTCAGATGCTGTCGATCAAACTACTGGGGCCGTTGTTAAATACGAACGTCGTTTAGCTGTAACAAGTGATAGCTGCACGACTTGTCATAACAGCGAAACTAACTACCATAAAAATGGTGCTTACAACGACGGTGGCGATGATTGCGTAGCGTGTCATAACAACGGTCAAGACCGTAGCGCAGCAAACTCAGCCCCAGGCTTTGGCCCTATGGTGCACAGCATGCACTGGGGTGTTGGTAGTGCGTTATCGGGTGCTAAAACAGATGCAGATGGCAATAAAATTGCTAACTCAGCCACTGAATTAAGTGCTGTTAACTGTGTGTCTTGTCATGCTGATGGCGTTGATTTAAATGCAATACCGAATCAATATATTCGTGCTAAAGCATTTAATAATGGCGACCAAACTAAAATGGCTAGCCCAATCACTGCAAACTGTTTTGCCTGTCATAATGGTGACCAGGCTCTGAATCACATGGAGTTAAACGGTGGTGAAATCAGTGCAGAAAAAGGCTCTGGTAACGACGGAACTTGGTTTACTCAACCTACCGGCGAATCTTGTGCAACATGTCATGCTGAAGGCCGTTCATTTGGTATCGAGAAATACCACAAGTTTGAACGTTAAACAGTACTATGGCGTTAGCCTCATTAGCTAACGAAATAGCGCCATAAAATAAAGGGATCATTTGATCCCTTTTTTTGTCTCAATAATGGATGAGTTAACGATCTTTTTAACGTTTCCGCTAAGTTAAACTCGCTTTTTTGCGTATTTAAGCAATGGGCTTATTTGTTGGTCATTGAAAGAATGATACTTTTTTCTTAAATATTGAGAGGCTTAAACTGTAAAAAAAAATACCGAGCTCATGGCTCGGTATTTTTTTATCTTACAACAGGCGAGGCTATTTGCCTTTGATGACTGAAGAGCTTGGGGCTTTTTTCGCATCTTTTGCTGCACGTTTTTCTTTTAACGATAGCAAGGGTTGTTTCTTTGACTCTTTTGAATTATTACGTTCTTTGCTCATGTTATTTACTCCGTGTATGGCTCAGGGCTTTGATCACTCTGTAAAAATTTTAAACAATATATGAATCACAATATCAAGTATAAGTAATGCGAATATAGCGTTGAGATAAGCATCCTGTTGGCTAAAAGCTTAAACCGATACTAGCACCAAGTTGAGCAAAAATATCTATAACATCGATAGATTATTTAGCGCTAGAGCTAGACGACAAAAGTATAAAGATATGCCCGCAATACAATGATGTATTAACGTGACTTCACATGAATAAAGTCGGGGATCTCTAATACATTATCGCCCCAATTTTCAATGAGTGCAGCATAAAGAAATTCGATAAAAACAAGGTATTTACGTGGCATATATACCCGTTGAGGGAAACTTAATGTCACTTTAGTTTGTGCCATTGGAAAGTCTTCTAAAATCGGAGTAAGTCGCTGACTTGTAATCGCTTCTTGGGCAATAATGACGGGCACCGCTGTGATGCCAAGCCCTTCGATGGCCGCTTCTCGTGCAAAAGTGACATTATTCACTTTCAGTTGTGCTGGTGGATCAAGATCAACCCACTGCTTACCATCAAATATACGCCAACCACCATTGATGTGCGCCGATTGTAATTTTATCGCAGTGTGATCCATTAAATCTTGTGGGACTTTTGGCGTGCCATGACGTTTAAGGTAGTCGGGGCTGGCCATCAGTTGCCTACTGGCTGTCACCAGTGAGTAGCTTTGTAATTTGGGGTCATGAACCTCTGTTATTTGGAATAAAAAATCTACTCCTTCTTCAATCACATCCACTTTACGGTTAGTCAATTCTGCATCGATAGTGATGTTTGGGTAAGCGGCAAGAAAGCGCGCGAAAATACGCCCCAAAAATAATTGCCCTAATTCGATAGGGCTTATGATTTTTAAGTTGCCTTTAATGTCTTGTTGGCTGGCACTTAGTAAGTCTTCTGCACTTTGTAAATCTTGCAAAATTTTATTAATGCGATGGTAATAACTTGAACCCGCCTCGGTGAGCTTTAATGCCCGAGTGGTGCGAAATAAGAGCTGTACCCCTACATCAGCTTCTAACTCGGCAACCTTACGGCTGACTGTCGCTTTAGTGATCCCAAGGGCTTTAGCTGCGCCGGTAAAGCTGCCTTGCTCTACTACTTGCGAGAAAATCTGAACGCGATTGAGATCCATATTGTTACACCTGTGGAACAGTGGGTTGAATTTTAGCTATCTAATAAACTACACGAAACAGTAGTAAACTAGAAGGTAATAAATTAGGAGTTCAACATGTCTATAAATAAACGTTTTATCATAGTGCCAAGTCTTATTCTGGCGGTCGTTATCGCAAGCGTTTATTGGTGGTTACAAGTGCGGTTTATTGAGTCGACCGATAACGCCTACGTGGAGACCGATATTTCAAGTATCAGTGTCAAAGTACCTGGCTATATTGTGCAATCGGCGGTGAGCGATAATCAGCATGTAAATCAAGGCGATGTACTTGCACAATTAGAAGACAGTCAGTTTGTGGCGCGTGTCGCTCAAAGTCAGGCTTTGTTAGCCAGTTCGCAAGCCAATTTACAGACGTTGGCGGCGAAAGTGGATTTACAACAAGCCTTGATCAATCAAGCCAAAGCGGCTGTGGTTGCATCGCAGTCGGATCAGTTAATTGCCAAGCAGCAGTTAGCTCGATCGCAAAAACTGAAGGTGAGCAATTACAGTTCGCAAAACGATGTTGATCAGCTCCAGGCCAGTTTTGATTCGGCATCGGCACACGTTGATGAGGCGCAAGCGGCATTAGTGGCAAAGCAGCGTGAATTGTCAGTGTTTAATGCCCAGTTATTGCAAGTTCAAGCTGACGTAGATCAAGCCCAAGCGAGTGTTGAATTGGCCAATATTCAATTAGCTGATACCAAAATTACTGCGCCATTTTCAGGCATTATTGGTAAGCGTGGTGCTTTAGTGGGGCAGTACGTGCAACCTGGGCAAGCATTGTTTAGCTTAGTGCCCGACTCACAGGTATGGATAACGGCCAATTTTAAAGAAACTCAAATCGAACATATGCAACCTGGTCAGGCTGTTAAAGTTACACTCGATGCCTATCCGGATGAAGAACTTAATGGCTTTATCGACAGCTTAGCGCCTGCTTCTGGTTCTAAATTTAGTTTGTTGCCGGCTGAAAATGCTACCGGTAATTTTACTAAAATTGTGCAGCGTATTCCGGTGCGGATCCGTATTGATAACGAAAATGCGGCGATAGCCCAAACTCGTATTTTACCTGGACTGAGTGCAGTCGTTAAGGTCGACACCGAGAGTGCAACTCAAGCACATGCCACCGCTAAAGCGAACTTTAATGATTCGGCCGCTGTCACTGCAGGGCGTTAATATGAGCCAGTCAGTGACAGAGTTAGATGCTAATCAAGTCCCTAGTGATAAACCGACAGGGTATCAACGTGGCAGTTATCGCTCATGGATTGCGGTAGCAGGTGGGCTTATTGGCGCATTTATGGCGATTTTGGATATTCAAATCACCAATGCATCAATGAAAGAGATTCAAGGCAGCTTAGGTGCAACGCTAGAAGAAGGTAGTTGGATCGCGACCGCGTATTTAGTCGCCGAAATGATCGCTATTCCTTTGTCTGGCTGGCTCAGCACGGGTTTATCGACCAGACGTTATTTATTGTGGACCACGGCGGCTTTTATTGTCGCCTCAATATTGTGCTCAATGGCTTGGAACCTTGAGTCGATGATAGCCTTTCGTGCATTGCAGGGATTTTTTGGTGGCGCGCTTATTCCATTAGCGTTTCGGCTTATTCTTGAGTTTTTACCCGACAGTAAACGCGCCATGGGCATGGCATTGTTTGGCGTTACGGCGACTTTTGCTCCGTCTATTGGCCCAACACTAGGCGGTTGGTTAACAGAGCAGTTTAGTTGGCATTATCTGTTTTATATTAACGTGCCGCCGGGCATATTAGTGATGGTGATGCTGGCGTATGGGTTGGAGCGTAAACCCATTATTTGGGACAAACTTAAAAATGCAGATTACTCCGGCATTATTACAATGGCACTGGGAATGGGCTGCTTAGAGGTCGTGTTAGAAGAGGGTAATCGTAAAGATTGGTTTGGTTCTGATCTTATTCGTAACCTCGCAATCATTGCTGTGATCAATATTGGTTTGTTTATTTGGATCCAATTACGCAAACCCCAACCTTTGGTCAATATCAGGTTGCTCGGACAACGTGACTTTGCCTTGTCTACCGTGGCGTACTTTTTATTGGGCATGGCATTATTTGGTGCCATTTATTTAATCCCGTTATATCTGTCGCAAATTCATGATTACACGCCGCTCGAAATTGGTGAAGTGATCATGTGGATGGGCTTTCCGCAATTATTAGTGTTACCGCTAGTGCCTAAATTGATGCAACGTTTTGATCCTCGTTACTTAGCTGCCATTGGTTTTGCACTTTTCTCAATCAGTTATTATATGAACAGCCATATGACAATTGATTATGCTGGCGATCAAATGATTACAGCACAAATCGTCAGGGCGTTAGGGCAACCGTTTATTTTAGTGCCTATTGGTATTTTAGCGACGATGCATCTTAAAGCACATGAAAATGCCTCTGCATCGACGGTATTGAATGTGATGCGTAATCTCGGTGGCGCCTTTGGTATTGCGCTGGTGGCAACGCTAAGTGATAACTTGTCTCGTATGCATCTAGCTCATATTAAAGAAACATTGCCCGCGGTGAGTGCGCAAGCATACCAGTATATTAATGACACAACTTCGATATTACAAAGTGCTGGTTCTGATGTTGTAAGCGCCAATGCACAAGCTTATGCTTTACTGGCTAAAAGTATGACGCAACAGGCATATGTTCAAGCTTATAACGACGTATTTTTTATTATGTCTTGTCTGCTTTTTATCGCTGTCATCGCGGTGTTACTGATTCGAAAACCGCTCGAAAAAAGTGGCTCAGATCAGCCGAATGAAGTGCATTAATCATGATAGTATTATCTTATACCATTGCGCGTTAATAAGTGATGACTCAGCGAGAGTTTAAAGGAATACCCCAGAAGCTTTTGCTCTGCGTTCTCGCTATTTAAAAGGGAACAAGTACAACCGATTAAGGTGAAAAATGTCGTTAACTTGGTTAGATGTGGGCTTTACTGAATTGTCTTTAGAGCAGCTTTATGGCGTGTTACAACTGCGTGTTGATGTGTTTGTTGTGGAGCAAAATTGTCCTTATCCAGAATTAGATGGAAAAGACAAAGATGCGCATGCAAGGCATTTACTCGGCATTAATAGTCAGCAAGAAATTGTAGCTTACAGTCGTATACTTGCACCAAATGTCAGTTACCCTCAAGCCAGTATCGGCCGTGTGGCTGTGGCTAAATCAGCGCGAGGTCAAGGCGTAGCCAATCAATTAATGCAGCGTGCAATAGCCATTGCAAAACAACGCTGGCCAGATGATCATATTCAAATTGGTGCTCAAGATTATTTACGTCATTTTTATCAACAGCTTGGTTTTGTTGTTAATTCTGAAGTGTATCTTGAAGACGGAATACCACATCTTGATATGCTGCTTACTTATTCATAAATGTTAAGGAATATAAATGTCTGATTATTCAATCAATACTCAACAAATTGTTTGTGTTGCGCAGTTTGTAGCTAAAGAAGGTAAGCGTGATGCATTATTGGCAGCATTAGCGAGTTTAGTGCCTGATACTCGCCGTGAACTGGGTTGTATTCGCTATGAATTAAATGTCAGTATTGAAGATGATCGTAAAGTGGCATTTGTTGAAAAATTTGTCGATCGGGCTGCGTTTGACAAGCATTGTGCTAAAGATGCCATTGAGCACTACTTTCACAATGTGATGCCAGAGCTTGTTGAGTCGCATCATGTGGAAGTATTTAATCAAGTGATAGCGTAAGGCGCTTAAGCCGTCGTTGTGATTCGTTTTATAAGTGCTTACTAAAAAGGTGCTTACATAAAAATGCCAGTCTCATTAGACTGGCATTTTTTATCATTAAAGTTGCCTAGCTTATGCTGGCATCAAGATGATTAGAAGTCGTAACGTGCACCAACAGTGAAGATGTTATCATCTTCTAAATCTACAGTTGCAGTACCCACTTTATGGTCGCCTTCATACATTGCATAATGGCCATAAACCAGCGTTGACTTAGAAATGCGGTAGTCAGCACCAATAGTAATATTGGTTACGTCAACATCAGTGCCAGTGGCATCTTTGATGTTTTTGTAGTACTTACCAAAACCAGCATCGTCTTGACCGTATTCAGCTTTTAAGTTTACGCCGTTTAAGTCATAAGATACGTTAACGAAGAAAGAATCACCTTCTTGATCAGAAGTTTGGCTTTCAGTATTTTGGTATAAACCACCTAGTTTAAAGTCACCTAATTTAACTTGTGCCACACCACGGTATGCATCAATGCCACCAATCGTGTTATAAGCAGCTGCTACATAGTAGTTTTGAGCTTTAAGGCCTTTATCACCAATCGTTGCGCTTAACGCGTACTGGTCTTCGTACGAATCTTTGCCGTCAGCATCTGTGTAGTTGTCTTCCATTAAATACGTAGCATTTAATGTCACTAAACCACCAATGACTGGTGAGTAGTACCAAATACCGTCAGCTTTACGATCTTGTCCTGCGACCATACGGTCGATATCAGCGTTGAAGTTACCGAATAAATCGATGCCACCTTCAGACTGTTTGAATACTGTGTCATTACGACCTACAAGTACGGTACCTGCATTGGTTTTTAAACCAAGGAAAGTGTTACGTGATTTAAATGCAACCTCATCACCGCCACTGTCTTTAGTTTGAGTGGTGTTTTCTACTTGGAATTCCATTTGGTATAGAAGCTCAACACCGTCGCTGATTTTCTCGCTACCTTTAACGCCTAAGTTAGAAAAGTTATTTTCTAACACAGTACCTTCTTTACCATTTTGCGTTGTAGAGCCGTTATCAGAATTAGTTACAGCTAAATCCAAACGACCATAGAAACTTGGGCCTTCAGCAAGCGTAGCAAAAGAAACGAGTGTAAGTACTGAGGCTACCGATGCAGAGATTAAGGTCTTTTTCATCTTTCATGCTCCCTAGAACGTTATGTTCTATATTCCATTTTTCATGGTTTTAGTTAGTGAAGTCTGTTGCAGAGACTATCCTGTAACAATCTGGTGCAGATTTTTACAGATTTAGCATCGTCATAGTGTGGGCTAGATCAAATAAACTGGCCCTACCTAAAAATTTGTGCAGAAAACTGTGACAATGGCGATGATTTATCAAATTTTGTCACATTTCAGTGCAGATATACCTCTTTTGGGATGTTCCTATTTATTAATAAATAGGCTAGCGCACAACAACAAAAGCGATAATCCAGTAGTTTAGCGTATGTTAATTTAATTGTTGAATATATTAACGACTTGGATCACTAGACCTTAGTCTAGTAAGGCTGATAATTAATCAAATCAAGTGACTGCTATAAAAAGTAGCGGCATCCAAAGTAGTGCGACTCCGTCAGTTACTCGTTTATCAGCAACAAACATTTAGCTTTAGCGTGAAATCAGCTAGAATCGCCAGCGAAATTGGTCGTTAATCGAGGCGTAATCCATGTTGTCTGAATCTTATACTCATCGTTTTGCTGGCGTGGGGCGTTTATACGGTCAAGCGGCATTGACGACTTTCTCACAAGCCCATGTGGTGGTTGTCGGGATTGGCGGAGTAGGGACGTGGGT
Source organism: Shewanella sp. MF05913 (assembly GCF_059758095.1). Taxonomy (NCBI): domain Bacteria; kingdom Pseudomonadati; phylum Pseudomonadota; class Gammaproteobacteria; order Alteromonadales; family Shewanellaceae; genus Shewanella; species Shewanella sp. MF05913. The sequence goes on along the minus strand of NZ_JCAYNT010000006.1, from coordinate 138,311 downwards.
CGCCGAAGCGCTAGCGCGCAGTGGTATAGGGCAAATCACCCTCATCGATTTAGATGATATTTGTGTGACAAACACCAATCGCCAAATTCATGCGTTAACTTCTACTATTGGTCAGTCGAAAGTTGGGGTAATGGCAAAACGGATTAACGAGATCAATCCAGAGTGTATTGTTAATGAAGTCGAAGACTTTGTGACGTTAGATAACTTAGGCGAATACTTTGTTCCGGCATCGCGAGGCGGTACGATTGATTATGTGGTTGATTGCATCGATGCGGTTAAACAAAAAGCAGGCTTAATCGCCTGGTGTAAGCGTAATAAAATCCCGTTAGTGACGATTGGCGGCGCGGGTGGCCAGACTGATCCGACGTTAATTCAAGTGACCGATTTAGCTAAAACCGTCCAAGATCCTTTATTGGCTAAAGTGCGCAACATACTGCGTAAAGAATATAATTTTAGCAAAAACGTGCAACGTCGATTTGCCGTTGATGCGGTTTTTTCCACTCAGCATTTAGTCTACCCACAAGCAGACGGTAGCGTGTGTAATACCAAGGCAACTGCAGAAGGCAGTATGCGCATGGACTGTGCATCTGGATTTGGTGCAATCACTATGGTTACTGGCACCTTTGCTTTTGTGGCCGTGAGCCGAGTATTAGCTAAGTTAGCAGCAAAGTAAGCCATCGGCTTACAACGCCTAGCATTGCCCAGAATACATAGCCTTTGAATATCATTGCCAAGGCTATGTATAACTTCTATGACAAGATTGACCCTACGTCTATTAGCCTAATATTGGCGGTTGTAGCTAACCACACCCATATTGAGTTCACATCACGTTAATTGTCCTCTCCACCGTCTTTTATACTAATACGCTCTATGTGATACACCATGACTTATTGGTATCTGCCTTGTCGAGCCGTTCAGCCGCTTTTGCTCTGCGATCTCGCTATTTGAAAGGGAACAACCATGGCTACTAGCGACACCTTAATCAAAAACCGCTGGACGCATTCTGAGTGTTCACTTATTAATGCGGATTGGTATAACTGCATCGATATTTGAAAATCGTGGGTTATTTGGCTCTATTAGCATTCTAATATCGGCATATATTGAAGTGTGATTAGGGGTTTTACTATTAATAGTCAGCCACTTAAGTGTTATTACCCCCATCTAAACCTCTTGGCACCAATTTTGCTTTATTTGGGTTAAGTTCAAAAATCTGACACTGCGAGTAGGCTATGATGAAAATGAAAATCGGTTCGATGAATTTACTAAACGGCAAGCGTGTGTTCGTCAGTGTAATGGCATGGGGAGTCGTAACCTGTGCAGCTTTGCTTTTTGCCCCTAAAGATATTTTGGCGAGTCTCGCTTTAGCAAATATTGTGAGTGATTATGGTCAGTTTATTGGCTTAGGTTTAATCATAGGTGTAGCCTATTTTCTCAGTCAATTATTTGCTTTTGTGGTAGATGAGGCCATTGTTAATTTACGCCAGAAACGCACAGTTGAAACGATTGAAGCTAAGGTTAAATTATTAGACCCAGCTGAAAGAGCCTTATTGCGAGAGTTTTTCTTGCAAGGGCAGACTATTCTGACGCTGCCGCAAAATGAGCTAGCAGTGAGAAACTTAGTCAATACGAATATTCTGGAAACACTCGGTAATGAGCGTCATTACGCAATTCAGGGGCCGACAGCGGACTATAAAATTTCGATGCAGGCACGCGTTTATCTTAATCGTGATGTATTGCGTTTACCTGCTGGAGAACCCAGTGCAGAAGAGATGAGTTATCTTATTAAAACGAGGCCGCAATTTGTGAATGGTCTTGTGCAAGCAAGAAAGCATGCAGCATAAAGCACACAGCAATAAAAAAATGGGGGCTATAAAGCCCCCTAATTGTATCATTCGCAAGGAAGTGTTGAACAATTAGCAGTAAAATATTAGCAGTAAAATAACTTAGCCGATTAAGCGACTTACTTAACCGGAGCAGACTTCACAACAAACATCCACATTAGATAAGACATGATTCCGAATGTGCAAAAAATGACAATCATAGAAAGTAATCCTATTGCGTTTCCAAACATTAAATCTAACCAAAATGCCATGACTCTTATCCTCTGAATGTGAAATCATGTTTATCATAAAGTTAAAAAGTGATAACAATAATGATCTCGATCAACCTTCGTCTCCTCAGTATTAGCATTTCGTTAATTTTGCTAAATAGCTCACAAAAACAACCATAGAATATAGAATAGGTAATGCGAATGACTTTTGAGCAATCAGTTGATTTTTACACAAAAGAATCATCAAAGGGCTTGCCATTGTCAAAAGCAAAGGTATAATCGCCAACACTCAATTGTGACAATAACAATTGAATTTTGATTAGTGATGTCGTAAGTTCTGCAAAGATATTTATTTAGATGATTTTGCACAGCTTATAAAGCTCACAAGATTTTGCCTGAGTGATGAAATTGGTATACATGGGGGATTCAAAATCCCCTGCTTCACGGCGTGTCGGTTCGAGTCCGACCTCAGGTACCATTATTTGAAAGCCCTGTTCTTAATTGAACGGGGCTTTTTTATGCTTATAAATCAATGGTAAATATAAAAGCTTGTTATTTTCAGTCGCGAGAAAATAAAATAATCCTGTACTGACAACCACAATAAAGAATTAATCACAGCCAGAAAGCTCACTTCAAAAGCTTACCGTTTAAATAAATATTATTTTCCATTTCAGTAGCATTCTGGATCCCTTCACCAGCAAAGCAGGTTCGTAGTGATTGCTTGGCGTATTTTATGGCTTCTTCAGTAGCAGATTCGCTTTGTACAACGATCCTGGTTATCACGCTATCAAGTGTGCCGGTCATTGCTGGTGTCATAAAGTTTTCTTGCTGGAAGTTAAACTGGTGCTCAACTCGGAAGTCCTCGATGTTCACTCCTTGTTTCTGGAAGTACATTTTGTTCGCTGTAAGTTGGCTCATTAGGCAGAAAGAAGTACCGATCGTAAAGTAGTCCCGTGATGTAGGTGCTTTATCTTTACCTTCGTAGCCACGGCTGTCATCGGAGTAAAGATCCCATGTTGCATAGTTTTCAGTTAAAGATTTTGCTCTAACCCTATGCATATATGGCCTGTCGGTATCATGGGCTGATTCTGCAATTGCAATCTCAGGGAACACCAACGGATTTGGAAGGTGGTGCATATCCAATGCAAGATCTTGTTCTACTTCCATTGTCTGAAATGTGAGATCTGCAGTGACATTTGTAATCGGAAAGCCATTATCCAGAGAAACCGGAGTTTCAACCTTACCATGACTAGGTTTGAGGCCCGCCCAATCATCAGCATTGACTATTATGTCAGAATCAATGACGGTTTTATTGGCTAAGCCTTCGCCCACTGCCCAGGCGTTCAGTGCCATTTGTTTTAGCTCTTTGATCTTGTCCGGAGACTCATCGCTTGTGATTAGAATGTTTGAAATCACTTTGTCTGTATGACCAGACCAAGTGCTTGTCATTGTATCCTGCCATCTGAAGAATATTTTTGATTCTACTTTTACATCTTCGACATCGAGGCCTAATACCTGAATCGCTCTCTCAAGCTGAGTCAGCAGGCTTGACGCTGAGCCAACCGCATAATATGTGAGTGGGTTTGGTGCCGTTTGATCATGGCCAGAGCCACCTTCGTCACTAACAAACTCCCATGCACTAAACTCATCTTCGCCTTCAATCTTTACCATGCCTTTTTTAAGAAAAGGCGCTTTAGTATTCAAGATGTTTTGAGTCGAAGTAATAATGTTTTCTGAAATAGCACCATTTTCAGCCACCGCTTTAACTGGGGTAAAGGTTGTCGGCCGCGTATAATTATCTAGTCTGGTTTCGACTTGATATATTTTTTCGGTTTGACCCTCGTCGTTTGGCGCAGAAACTGCGTAACCAGAAGTCAATATTGCGATTAAGGTTGCGAGTGTGCTTAATTGGGTTTTCATTGTTGATACCTCATATATAACGAATTTTAGAAACGAGTATTGATAACGTCTGAGGTATATATTCGGATGTTTAGCGGGATCGGTGAAGTGACTCTATTCGGTTATTCTGGCACTTTTTTCGGTTCTAGTGAGTGATGCTGAAGAAATGTTGAATTTCTCCCGTATTTGTTTACGAAAAGCCGTTGGGCTCATGTCCGTTTCGCGTTTAAAAAAACGGCCAAAGTATGAAGAATCTTCAAAGTTCAAACGATAACCAACTTCTGCAGCTGATAGATCACTGTGGCTTAATAGTCGTTTAGCTTCTAAAATAATTTTATTACGGATTATCTGTCCCGGAGCGTATCCGGTACCGGCTTTAACAGTATCAATAAGGTGATTCGGACTCACTCCTATTCTTTGTGCATAGTCCTTGACCGAATGTTCAGTGATATAGTGTTCTGATACCAGTTGTTCAAATTGACGCAATAATGGTGATCTATCCTCTAAGTGCTTACCCATATGTTCAGTACAGTACAATCGATGAAGCTTCATAAGTAATATGTGAAGGTAAGCGCGGACGATTGACAGGCTGGAATTCACCTCCACATGGAGTTCTTCTTCTATTCCTTCCAGCATAGTTATCAGTTTAGTCTGGTTTTCTCCAATAACAGAAAGGCAGGGGTCACTTGCTACATTGTGGAAGAAAGCAAAGTCATGGGCACGGATAATATTTGAGTTCGGGAATGCTAAAAACTCTTCAGGGATCAGTAGTGCATATCCTTTTAATGGTTTGGAGAGTTGCCAAAAATGAACCTGTCCTTTGGAGAGGAAATAAAAGGATGAGTGATTAATCGGATAAGACTCAAAGTCTATAATGTGTGTCCCTTCCCCCTCGGTGATATAAAGTATTTCGTAGAAATCATGGTGGTGAGGATAGGTTGCATGACCAGACTCATTCATCAACTCAAATTTAGTTAAGGTAAAGGGCGTCTGAGAGTCAAATATAAAAAGGGGCTGACCATTTTTATATTGAACACTTTCAAGTGCATCGGTATAGGAATGCGATGATATTGGGGGCATGCTATTCATAAGTGACAAATCTCGTTAGTAGCCTCAAAAATATTATAACTTTTATTACTTAATTATCCATTTTACAGTGTTAATTTAATATCTGTACTAGGGCCTGTTTGGTTGTGATTGTTGTGTTCTTCTAATACATTTTTTCGTGATGGTAAAAAGAGTAACTCATTGATACTCAATGCCCAGACTTTTAAAACGTTTTGTGGTCATCATTATAAGTACACAATGATTGTTATTTGCTAAATTACAGATGTTTAGGTAGATTTTTAGTTCGAAATCGTCCTCAAGTTGATTAATCTTCAAACCCTAATTATGCAGATGGTTTTTTGGTTGATAAAATATTGATTCTTCGAATTTGATGCATAAAAAAACCAGCTACAAATGCAGCTGGTTTTTAAGTTAATTTGGAAAATCCAAATTATGTATTACTGATGATTAGTGCTTACGACGACGTAATGCAGCTAATGGTAGTAATAGTGCTGTTAACCAGCCCATAGAACCACCAGAAGATTTCTCTTTTTCTTTTTCTGTTACCGTTACGATCATTGAGCCTTTTTCACTCTCTAAACGGGTATCAGAAGCAGTCACTGAGAACTTGATAATGTTGTATCCTGCAGGTGCTGTAAAGCTAATTTCAGAACCACCATTTTCAAAAGTAACAGCGGTGCCGCTAGTTTGAACCCAATTGTATGTTAGGGTATCTCCATCAGCGTCAGTACCGTTTGCTTTAACAGTAATGGTACTACCTTCCTCGCCAGATACGTTGGTCGGCGCGACTATTGGCATGGTGTTGTTTATCGTTACTGAAACAGTTGCTGGTTCTGAACGATTACCCATAGTATCTAGTACAACAACTTGAGCTTCCATGGTTTCACTGGTTTGATCAATGACAGCCATGTCACTTAGGCTAACTTCACCTTTGGCATTAATTGCTAACATGCTTGAATTAGAGCTAACCACGATAAACTCAGAGACTGGGCTTGTTAACATGTCTGGATCGGTTGCCACGATTTGACCTAGAACAGTTCCTGGTGCAGCGCTTTTATCGACAGTCAGCATCAAGTCTTCAACAGTTGGAGCGACGTTACCTTCATCTGTAGTGTTTGCTACTACTGACATAGAACCATTATCAGAAAGTAGCATGTAGCCTAGTGAATTGCTGCCCACTTCGGTAACTAGCATTGCGCTTTCGCCAGGTTTTAGTTCGGTAACAGCTTCGCCTTCAGCGTCGACAATACCCGCATAAGCATCAGGTGCATCTAAGGTTAGTGTCCCTTCTGCTTCATCACCTAAACCTGTAGGCGTTGGTGCATAATCAGCTTCTTCGACACGGAAACGAACTTTAACCTTGTTACCTAAATCTGCAGCAGTTAATCCAACATCTTCAAAACAGACTTTAGTGGTTAGGAAGTTATTGCCTGTAACATGATATGCAGGTTCTAACGTACCGTTACCCGAGCCGAAAGGTACAACGAATCCATATAGTGAGCGAGGGTATGCATCATTAAACCATTGAAGGTTTACTGTTGTTGCAGTGTAATCCCATGTACCATCGTTGTCTAAGTCGTAGTCAACGTTATAACTTGCTACAAGGCCATGCACCATAGGGTCGCGCATTTGGAAGGTGTTCCATATTGCGATCTCTTCATCACACGATGCACTACCAGAAAGCTCACTAGACGCATTAATTAAGTCATGGCGAATTGCCATATTCTTAGGGCTAGTTGCCGTTAACGGAGCACTGAATGGATCTGTTATAGAAGTAGCACCCACGTTAGTCAGTGTTCTTACAATACCGTCAGCTGTCACTTCAGTTGAAACTGACGCAGCGGCAGCTGCTTTAGGCAAAATGTGATAAACGACGTGTAACGCTTGCTCATCGCCATCCATAAACTTAATTGCACCATCGTACTCAGACAAGGTCAATGCAGTTGAAGCATCTTCTGCTTCGCCATCAAGTTCATATGATGATGTTAATGTCCATTCTGGTAACTTAGTTGGATCGATTGTTACTGTTACGTCAAATGATTTGGTTTGTCCTGCAGGGATCATGACGCTAGCTGGCATTTCAAAAGAAACAGCACCAGATTCAATATCATCAGCAAAACGTTGCTCTGCCATTAATGTGTATGTTTTAGCTTCAGCTGAGAAGTTTTTCACAGAAATGGTTTTTGTCATTGATGTTGTTTCACTTAATGAAACAAGACCAAAAGCTAATGCTGCTTGCATTGAGTCTTTGTCGTATGCAACGACAGGTAAGTTGATTGATTTTTCAATATCAACCAGACCAGCACCGATATAACTGATCGGGGCTAATTCAGCATCTGGGTTTAACCCTAAAGGCTCAACAGTCACATTCAAGTTTGCGGCGTTCATCATAGTGGCTTTAATTTCAAGCGCGCTACGATTTGGCAATGCCTCTTTTACAATACTCATTGCACCAGCGGTAATCGGGCTAGAGAAAGATGTACCGCTGATTGGCGTTAACCCATCACCTAAACCTGGGTGAGCAGTCATGATTGAGGTACCAGGCGCAGTAATTTCAGGCTTTAACGTCCCCGCAATTGAAGGGCCACGTGATGTGAAGTCAGCTATAGCACCAGCAGTTGTCACTTCAACAGATGCAATAGAGAATGTAACAGCACCTTTTGCGATTTCAGCTTTTAGTGCAACACCTTCTTCTTGAGAAATCATCACAGATGGAATCGTCACAAGAGGATCAGAACCACCCATTACTGAAGCTGCACCAGCATTATTTGCAATGATGACAAATGCAGCGCCTTTAGTTTGAGCGTTAAGTACTTTTGTTGTGAAGTTACAAGCTCCACGGTCAATAATAGGGATTTGACCTGTAAAATCTATATCATCGGCAAAAGCCACACAACCATTTGTATTAGTCGTAGGCACAACCAATGTTGATGTAGAGCTATCAAACGAGTAGGTGTTAGTGGTGTTAAAACCTGCGGCAACCGCAGTTAGTTCTACACCTGCAGCTGAAGCTGTAATTTTGCCAACAGGAGTTGTTGGGTGAGTCATTGCACCAACAGATAACGCATTCGCAGAGGTACTAGGTCCGCCAACTACAAATGGGGTCGCACCGTCGTTACCTGCTGAAATCACAAGGTTTACGCCTAACTCAACCATTTCATCAATGAGCTCTTGAACTGCACCTTCTTTAGAATCACCAAAGTCGCCACCTAGTGACATATTGACAGTATCAACACGGTCAGAAATATCACCATCACCATTTGGATCCATGGCTGCTTCTAACGCGTAAAGCTGAGCAAGACCAGGACAACCCGAATCACACACTGAGTAAACGTATAATTCTACATCTGGTGCAACTCCAACAACAGAGTGGCTTACATGAGTACCGTGGTTGGTATCTACATCAATTGGATTTGGATCATTATTGATAAAGTCATAACCGCCAGCGACTTTTCCTTGTGGCCAATTTGGCATTTCAGCTTTTGCGGCTACAGCTGCTTCATAGTCGGCAATAATACCTGTGCCGCCCAATGCTGCATGAGTGTAATCTACGCCAGTATCTAAAACTGCAACTTTTTGACCTTTCCCTGAAGCAATGCCCGCTTCGATTACTGCGGTTGCGCCAATATAATCAGCACTATCAGCTACATGTAACTCGTAATCATAGATAGGCAGAATATCAGCGACGTCTGAATTTTTTAATAAGGATAATAATTGCTTTTTATCGGCTTTAACTAAAATGGAATTAACCAGCTTTGATGTTTGGCCAACCACTTCAATATCAGCATCTAAACTGTTAATGACGCTTAGTACACGTGATTGAGACTCTTGAACAGATGCAAATGCTTGTGTTGATGAAACTTTTGATAAACGAGATTGCTCTGATACTGACTGAGTGTTCAGTTTAATCATCCAAGCCGATACGGTTGATTGCTTTTCTGATTTAGTGGCTTTTAAACCGGCATATTCATCGAGAGATTGGTTAGTAGTGTTGTATTTATTAGCAGGCTCTGCAAAGCAAGCGCCAGATATAAGTGCGGCCGAGATGGCTAGGGCTAGTTTAGTCTTCACAACTTCTTCCTTGTTATTAAACATCACTCAATGAGTGGGTATCGCGGTAACACGATGATTATTAAGTGATGTAATGGATAATGCTTAATGTTTATGTGCTGCACTCTTTGATGCATCAGCAGCATTTGTAGCACACTTAATTAACAAAAGTCACACTATAACTTAATAAAAAGGTAATTAAATGTTAACGGTAGGCATGTTGTAAAAGGTTAAGGCGGAGTGAGGGCTGGTTAAGGTTTAACCGCTCTAATGATAGGGTTTTGGAGGCTAATCAATGTTTCGGTTGATTGGATCTCATCAATCGATTGAATGCGATTAATCAGTACATGCTGTAACCCGTCGATAGATTGGCACATGACCTTGACAAAAACCGAGTAATTTCCGGTGGTGTAATAGGCTTCTACTACTTCTTCTAATGCATTGAGTTTTGCTATGGCGGCAGGGTAGTCACCAGCACTTTTTAAATTAATGCCAATAAAACAGCACACATCATAGCCAAGTGCTTTTGGGTTAACGGTAATTTGTGCACCGGTAATAATGCCAGCTTGTTTCATTTTTTCAACACGGACATGGATAGTGCCAGCGCTCACACTAAAGCGTTTTGCCAGTTCAGCAAATGGCGTACGTGCATCTTCCATCAGTGCCGTAAGGATCTGGTTATCTAAATCGTCGCGTTGAAATGAGCTATCCACAGTATTGAGCCTGCTACACCATTAATTGGCCATAAATCTACGTCTTTCATTGCATAATAGCCAGTAAAATTAGTAGTGATATTAACAATGTTTAATTTTGATGTTGTTAGACTACTGATCTGCTGTGGGATCGATAAATTCAGCTGGCGATTCGAAATGTATTTGCTGCTCGGTATACGGATGGGTAATGGTTAATGCCGCTGCATGAAGCAGTAATCTTGGTGACAGGCTTTTAGCGAGTGCGTCAGCATAAAAGCCATCTCCCAGTATAGGGTGACCTAATGCCATCATATGAACCCGTAATTGGTGTGAACGGCCGGTAATAGGGGTCAATTTCACTAATGTAGATTTAGCGGCATAACTGACGACTTCAACGAGAGTGGTAGAGGGTTTACCAACCTTATGGTCCACTTTTTGTTTAGGACGATTTGGCCAATCACAAATCAACGGCAAATCAACTTGAGTGACACTTTTACTCACATGGCCTGCCACCCGTGCATAATAGGTTTTAGCGGTTTCACGATCCCGGAATTGTCTTTTAAGTTCGCGTTCTGCACTGCGACGCAGAGCAACAACAATGATTCCGGATGTGGCCATGTCGAGACGATGGACAATTTGTGCGTTAGGGTGCGCCGCTAACACGCGAGAATAAACACTGTCATGATAAATCGCTTCTCTGCCCGGTACCGACAATAACCCAGACGGTTTATCGATGACGATAATGTCTTTATCTTCATGGAGTATGTTTAGCCAAGGCGTGGTGGGCGGGTTGTAAATAAAGTCAGCCATGATGGGTCTCGTCAATGCGCAGTGGATGGTGAGTCATAAATAAAGTCAGTTATGGCGCTCGCCAGTCAATTCGCGGCAACGATACCGTTAGACCTCAAGATACGCAAGTATTGCTTAACCATAAAAAGTGCCTAAGAAAAGGCGTGGCCGTTAACGTGCATTATGGTGAATGTCCATACGACAAACGCCAGTGGGATATGCACTAATGCGTAAAAGCATTGGTCAAGACGTTGCATGCCTTTTGACAATAAAATGAGGTATAAATGTGCGCCGATTGCAACAGGGAAGAGTAAAAACAGTGGGTATAAGGCAAAGGGGCTCGCATCGGTAAAAATCGCGTGGCTTAATATAGCCCAAATAACCATAAATCCAGTGGTCATAGGTGGAAGGGCGACGCGATATTGCTCTGGATATGGAAACATCCTGTGTCCTTTAGTTAGCCTTTAATTTCTTTACGACTTTGAATCACTTTGCGGTGCACAATTGAGTAATGACGTAACCCAGCAGGACCGTGAGATACAATAACAGATAATAGAATAATAAAGATGACTAATTCAGATTTGCACTGACTTATTTGAATAAAGAAACCTAACAAGATGATTTTTAATAAGGTTAATATGCCCTTTAGCTGGATAAGCCAACGCCAGTCGCGAATAATTTCCCAACTCATTAGCAACACCCCTGAACAAATAGCGGCGAGCCAATAGTTAAACCACAGTGATAAATCCAGATCAAACATGATGCCACCGCCACTGCCGACGACACCCACAATGTGGATAGCTCTGAGCGTTGTTTTACTGATCCGTTCAATCCAAAATCGTCCTTCAGAGACGGGCGTATTGTTATTGTTTTTCATGGGTTATTTTCATGGTTTAAAATACTTCAATAATAACAAGCTGCGCTAATATAAACAGTGATACACGCGCCAGTTTTGCAGTTTACTTGTGATGATATCCTTGATTAATTAAGCGTTATTATTGGTTTGGCGCTGGCCAAATAGTCGCATAATGTTGAGACAATACTCGATAACGTCTCAATGTCAGTTTGATCACAATTTGGTGTTTATCCAATGTGATATTGGCGACAACACTCCTGAATTCACATACAATTAACGTCTATCTTGATTAAGCTTCAGGCTTAATTATGCCATCGACGAACGGTAAATTTGGATACTTATGAGAATTGGATTTTTTAGCGCGAAGCCTTACGACATTGTTCATTTTAATCGTACTAATAAGCAGTTTAATGTTGATATCGAATACTTTGATTACCGACTTTGCATGCAAAACGTCAAGTTGGCCGAAGGTTACGAAGTAGTCTGTGCATTCGTTAATGACTCGCTATGTGAAGAAGTGCTAGTGGAATTAGCCAAAGGCGGAACAAAAATTATTGCCATGCGTTGCGCAGGGTTTAACAATGTCGATTTAATTGCCGCTGAGCGTTTAGGTATGCAAGTTGTTAATGTGCCCGCTTATTCCCCGGAGTCAGTTGCAGAGCATTCGGTCGCATTAATGTTGACCTTAAATCGCAAAATTCATAAAGCTTATCAACGTACGCGTGATGCTAATTTTGCCTTATCGGGTTTAGTGGGCTTTAACATGTTTGGCAAAACGGTTGGGGTCATTGGCACCGGTAAAATTGGCGTGGCGACCATTAAAATCCTACTCGGTTTTGGCTGTAAGGTCATTGCATACGATCCTTATCCAAATCAAGCCGTCATTGACCTTGGGATTGAGTATGTCGATTTAGACACACTATACCCTCAATGCGACATCATTAGTTTGCATTGCCCACTGACAAAAGATAATCATCACTTACTGAATCAAACCACGTTTAATAAAATGAAACCTGGTGTTATGGTCATTAACACCAGCCGTGGTGGCTTACTTAATGCATTTGATGCGATGGAAGCGCTTAAACACGGTCATATAGGCTCGCTCGGGCTTGATGTTTATGAAAATGAAAAAGGGCTTTTCTTCGAAGATAAATCAAGTGAGATTATTCAGGATGATGTCTTCCGTCGTTTATCTGCCTGTCACAATGTTATTTTTACCGGCCACCAAGCTTTTTTAACCGACGAAGCACTGAATGCTATCGCTTCTACTACACTGACTAACGTGACCAAACTGATGTCAGGTCAGGTGTGTGGCAACGAGTTGTTTTAAAAAAACGAAGTCAGTAACGGCAAGCCGCTTTTTGATAAGTCACAATGGAAGAATATGATTACAAAAACTGAAGTACACGACATTGCAACGCCAACAGGCGTAATGCGTACCACCTTGTATCGTCCCGATATCAAAGGTCAATTCGCAACGATAATTTTTTACTCAGAAATATTCCAACAAACTGCGCCTATTGCACGCTCAGCAGCGATGCTTGCAGGTCATGGCTTTGTTGTTTTAGTACCAGAAGTGTTTCATGAGTTAAATCCAATTGGCACAGTATTGGCTTATGATGAAGCGGGTAAAGATAAAGGCAATGCAGACAAATGGGCCAAACCATTAGAGCATCATGACAGTGACACCTGTGCCTTAGTTGATTTTGCTCGGGCACAGTCATTTTGCAGCGATAAAGTGGGCGCAATAGGCGTGTGTATTGGTGGTCACTTAGCTTACCGCACCGCACTTAATCCTGATATTAGTGGTGCATTTTGTTTATACCCAACCGACATTCATTCAAACACATTACCTTGCCAAGAAGGTAATGACTCACTCAGTCGCACTGGTGATATAAAAGGCGAGTTAGTGATGGTGTTTGGTAAGCAAGACCCGCATGTGAGTAAAGAAGGGCGAAAGCTTATTTACCAAAAGCTTGAACAGGTAAATGCAAACTTTACCTGGCTAGAGGTGAATGCCCAACATGCCTTTATGCGTGATGAAGGCGAGCGTTACGATGCCGCATTAGCGTTACAAATGTACTTGCAAGCCGTGGCATTTTTTCATCGCGTACTGAATTAATAGGCTTAACGGGTATCATTAAAAGGCGCATTAGCGCCTTTTATCATTTATGTCGGTCAACCTACTGCGATGGGTTATTTACGCTTTGGGATTACCCGTCTTGTTGGTGACGTTTTTTTCGCAGATTGTTCATTCGTGAGCTTAACCACGCCTTTTTGCAGCAATAGACTGTTTGGGTAAGTCATCACATCACCCGACTCACGCTTAATCAGAATGTGAAACAGTGATATTTCAACGATCACACCCGACATATCTTCATCTTTTTCAACAATTCGAATGCGATCGCCAATACGATACGGAAAGGCAAAAAATATCAACACGCCGGCAGTGATGTTGCTAAGAATCGACCATTGTGCAAATAACGCCACACCTAATACCGCAAAAGCCGACGACACAAACAGTGATACGTCTTGATAGCCTAAACCTAGCGATACCGTCATGAATGACACTGTAACGAAAAACATAAAATAAGAAATTAACCGAGTCACTAAGCGACTTCGCACTTCATTGACTTGTTTTTTATCGGCTTGCAGCCTGATCCATTTACTGACCTGGCGTTGAGCAAAAAAGAATATTGCCAGATATAAAATACACATCAACAACTGGTTAAACATGGTGGTTTCCTGTTTGATTAATCCAACAATCTAAATCACGCCGTTTGGCATTAAAACCACAATGGGCTCGGACTAGCGCCCCATAGTTGGGGTACAATACGGTTTTGTTGTTGGCTGAACATAAAGCCAAACCTCCCCCGCAGAGTGAAGTATGTCCGAGTATAAAGTATTGCATGTCGACAGTGATAGTTTTGGTGATTTTTGTGTGCTCGATGATGGTGATTATAGAGTGCTATCATTTGGCGATAATGACGAGCAAAGCAAAATGGACAAAGCGGAGCCTCATGTACCACAACACACTTATGTGCAAGCCATGTTGTCGGTATTGTTATTTACTCAGCCCAAAAGTGTGATTATTTTAGGTTTAGGCGGCGGAGCTCTCGTGCACTCGCTTCGGCATGTCGACGCGGCGATTAAAATTACCGCTGTCGAATTACGCGAGCGAGTCATTGATGTGGCAAAACGTTTTTTTCAGTTACCGTTGAGTAAAAAGCTTACGTTGATCCATCAAGACGCTAATCTCTTTTTAGCGCAAGCCGAACATAAAAAAGTCGATGTGATTTTTGCCGATATATACAGTAATAAAGGCGTAGATAAGCAGCAGTTAACAGATGTGTTTATTGGCCAAACTAAGCAGTTGTTAAAAGCCGATGGCTTTTTAGTGCTTAATTGTTGGAAAGAGCACAGCCGTGATACTCAATTACGCGACACGCTTTATCACCATTTTACTCACGTTTATGCCTGCTTAACCGGCGGTGGTAACTGGGTTGTTTATGCGACTAATGGCAGTAATCACTTTGGCATGGCTAACAATAAGCAAGCATTACAAAGCTTATCGCAAAAGCTTGATACCAATATCAGTCGGGTATTAACCCGGTTTGGTGCCTGGGAATAGTCTTAACGAATTAATCTAATGCTTAAGTGCATCATCGTAAATGATAATTATGCATTCGTTTTTACCGATGAAGAAAAAGGTTCAATATAAAAAACCGATTAAGGCGATAGCTTTTATCCGTTATACTTAATTCATCTCCATCGCTATTATGATTCACATCAGATGACGAGCACATGTTCATCATCTCCGACACCATAAGGTATCGGGTTAACGTAAATCTTAATTCCAATGGAGCATGACATGACACAATCTATCATCAACAGCACAATCAAGCCATTCAAAGCAACTGCATTTCATAACGGTGCATTCGTTGAAGTGACCGAGCAAGACTTATTAGGTAAGTGGTCTGTAGTCTTTTTCTACCCAGCTGACTTCACGTTTGTATGTCCTACAGAGTTAGGCGACATGGCTGACCATTACGAAAAATTACAAGCAATGGGCGTAGAAGTTTACTCAGTATCAACTGACACTCACTTTACTCACAAAGCGTGGCATTCAAGTTCAGACACTATCGGTAAAATTACCTACCCAATGATTGGTGACCCAACAGGCACAATTACTCGCAACTTTGGTGTGATGATTGAAGAAGACGGTTTAGCACTTCGTGGTACTTTTGTTATCAACCCAGAAGGCCAAGTAAAAGTAGCTGAAATTCATGACCTAGGTATTGGCCGTAGCGCTTCTGAACTCGTTCGTAAAATTCAAGCTGCACAATATGTAGCAACTCACGATGGTGAAGTATGTCCAGCTAAATGGCAGCCAGGTGAAGAAACATTAGCACCTTCAATTGACCTAGTCGGTAAAATCTAACCGCTAAGTTCACCCTTAGGTTAGTAATATCATCTCCAGTTGGTCGGTGCTCCCCCGGCGCCGACTAACACTCTCCACTTTTTCGAACTTTCCCCATTTTTAGGAGTTGTTATGTTAGATGCGAATGTAAAAAATCAACTGAAAACCTATCTGCAAAACCTCAAGCGCCCAGTTGAACTTGTCGTATCTGCAGATGACTCAAAAAAAGCAAACGAACTAATCAGTTTAGCCATAGATATTGTCGATTCATCTGATTTAGTCTCAGTGACGTATCAGCAAGGTAAGCGCACACCAAGCATGAGTGTGATTAACCCACAAAACGCAAGCAACATTAGCTTTGCTGGTTTACCAATGGGTCATGAATTTACTTCACTTGTGTTGGCGTTATTACACAGCGGCGGGCATCCGATTAAGCTGGATGCGGATATCATTGAACAGATCCGCCAATTACCTGGTGAGTTCCATTTTGAAACCTATATTTCGTTAAGTTGCCAAACTTGTCCTGAAGTGATTCAGGCATTGAACATGATGGCAGCAATTAACCCCAATATTACCAACGTGATGATTGACGGTGCACTTTTCCAAGAAGAAGTGACAGACCGCAATATCATGTCAGTACCCTCAGTCTTTTTAAACGGCGAAGCTTTCTCTGTCGGTGCCATTAGCGTTGTTGAAGTACTGAATAAATTAGACAAAAATGCAGCAGGCAGACAAGCAGCGCAATTAAATCAAAAATCAGCATTCGATATGCTGGTTGTCGGTGGCGGCCCAGCAGGCGCTGCAGCAGCTATATACTCTGCTCGTAAAGGCTTAATCACCGGTATTGTTGCCGATAAATTTGGCGGCCAAGTGGCTGAAACGGTTGGTATTGAAAACTTTATTTCTGTGTCTAAAACAGAAGGCCCTAAATTGGTTGCCAATTTAGAAGCCCACGTTAAAGATTATAACGTCGATATTATGCAAAACCAGCGCGCATTGAGCCTAGCCAAAAACGGCCTGTTTGATGTCACGTTAGAAAGCGGCGCAACCTTAAGCAGTAAAACGATAATATTAGCCACAGGTGCACGTTGGAGAGAAATGAACGTCCCTGGTGAGCAAGAGTATCGCGGTAAAGGCGTAGCGTATTGCCCACATTGTGACGGCCCATTATTTAAAGGCAAACGTGTCGCGGTTATCGGCGGCGGTAACTCAGGTATTGAAGCCGCTATCGATTTAGCCAATATTGTTGAGCATGTTACCGTACTTGAGTTTGACAGTAAGTTACGTGCCGATGAAGTGCTGCAGCGTAAAGCTAAATCTATGGGCAATATCACCATTATTACTCAAGCTCAAACCACAGAAGTCAAAGGTGATGGTACCCGCGTAACCAGTTTGATCTACACAGATCGTGCAACAGGTGAGAGCAACACAGTTACATTAGCAGGTATCTTTGTGCAAATTGGCCTGGTGCCAAACACAGAGTGGTTAAAAGGTGTGGTCGATATGACACCTCGCGGCGAAATTATTGTTGATGAGCGTGGCCAAACTTCAATCCCGGGTGTATTTGCTGCAGGTGATGTAACCAATACCCCTTTTAAGCAAATCATTATTGCGATGGGCAGTGGCGCAACAGCATCTCTTGGCGCGTTTGATTACTTAATCAGACACTCAGAAGAAACAGATGTAAAAGCAGCGTAATCAATACGTTTCCTTTACCGTATAAAAAAGAGTCAGCTTAGCTGGCTCTTTTTGTTTGTACCATTGATGATACTTATCGATATCACGGACACCATAGCCATTGTGTCGGATAAAAAACAAGCAAAAAAGATAACTGCATTAGATAAACTTCAAGTATATTCAAGCTAGGCCGATACTGAGTTACAAGTCTGATTTTGAAGTAATAATCAATTTCATTATTGGTAAATTAATAACCATAAAAAGTATTGCTATAGTTAAGCTTATAAATACCGTTGTGCATTGTCCGATGTGCACGATATCTCGTCAGGGATTAAACCCGGTGACACTCTTCGCAATAGTGCAGTTGGCGTTGTTTAATTGGCAACGTCAAGTCTAATTTCCGTATATTGAAGAACGCTTTGGGGGCGAAATATGAGTTGGTTTAGTAACATGTCAATTTTTAAAAAAGTAGGGCTGATATTTGTTTTGTCAGTGATTATTTTTGCTGTCAACCTGGCGATCAGTACGGTTGCGATTAACAAAAATCGTGACACCTTGTCGTTCATGGAAACCAAAGTCGCGCAGCGAGTGGAGCTGGCAAATCAAAACGTGATTTATGTGCAGCGTTTAGATGAGTTATACACACAGGCGGTGTCTTTTGCTGATGAAGACCTACTCGAAAACGCCAATAAAACCTTTATATCTCTTAAAAATAACCTGACTAATTTGTCTGCTTCCGACACACAAGCGTCGGTGATGTTGGGACAATTATCTCAACAGTTAAATGAATATAACAACATGACGTTGTCTTTAGCCCAAGGTATGCTCGATGGCACCATCGATATGGCCGACGTTGGGCAAATCAGTCAGAAAAAAGCCAAAGTGTTTGAATCGTTAACTAAGGGTATTAATACTTACAAAGCCGACAAAGTTGATGAGTTTAGTTTGACCATAAAAGAAGCTAGCGATCGCTCTGAACAAAGTTTGTACCTTACCTTAAGCATTGGTCTTGCCTTACTGGTGTTAATGGCCTTAGCAACAAATTCAATCGCTAAAGCCATTAGTGGCTCTGCTGGTGATGTGGCTAAATCATTAGGTGAACTCGCCGACGGCAAAGGTAATTTACGTCACCAATTAACCGTTGCGGGTACCGATGAACTGGGTCAAGTGTCGAGTAATTTTAATCGTTTTTTACGTTTATTGGCAGAGTCTATTGAGCGCGTTGTTAATGTCACCAGCCCACTGTTAGACAGTGCCTCATCACTAAAAGAGCGCATGACAGTTGCGACTAAGGCGACGAAAAAACAAAGTCAGGATGCTAAAACGGTTCATATGTCGATGGAAGAGATGCGCCATTCGGTCAATGATATTTCCCATAGCGCCCAGCAAGCCGCAGAAGCCGCTCAAGTAGCAGAACAAGAAGCAACAGAAGGTTTGGCTGTTGTGCAGCGTACCGTGAGAATTTCTCAAGAGTTAAACTCAGGCATTGAGCTGGCATCTAATTCAATCAATGAGTTAGCAAAAGACACTGAAAGTGTCGGGTCTATCTTAAATGTGATTACTTCTATTGCAGAGCAAACTAACTTATTGGCGTTAAATGCAGCTATTGAAGCGGCACGTGCAGGTGAACACGGTCGTGGTTTTGCTGTAGTAGCCGATGAAGTGCGCGCGTTGGCATCTAAAACCGCTGATGCAACCAAAGAAATTCGCGGAGTGTTAGATAAGCTCAAAGTCGCGGCGGAGTCGTCTGTGAGTACCATGAATGTGGCCATCACTAAGTCGTCTGAGAATGAACGTTTTGCTAAAGATACCGGTGAAGCGCTGAGTTCCATTCAGTCCAAAATTGTCAGCATCAACAGCATGAATACGCATATTGCCTCTGCAACAGAGCAGCAGTCCCATGTGGCCGCGCAAGTGGCAAACAATGTGGTTGAAATGAATGCCTCATTTGAGCAAACCTTAGGGATCTTGGCAGAAGTGCAGGGCATTTCTCAAGGGCTAGACGGATTTGCTAACGAGCTTAATAACGCGACATCGCAATTTAAGTTATAAATGTAAGTTGTAAAGGTCAGCTATTTATTAATCATCGCAAAGTAAGCCGCAACATCAACGCAGAGCAAACGCTCTGCGTTTTTATTTGTGTTATGCAAGCCTCTAATTGAGCACTATCACAGCAATTGTGTGTAATTGCGCTAATGTAAGCGTCACTTTTTTCTGAAATAGCGTATTATCACGGCAAAAATTGCCTCAAGACGATGTTTGATTTACTTTAATCGTCTTGAATGAATTGATGTTAGTTATTCAGCGTTATTTTGCTTATTTTTCACTGTAATGTGAGCTGTTTGGAAAAGGATTATCATGCCAAGCTTGATTAGAATCGTATTAATTAATACTCACCTGCCAGGTGTGGTCGAATTACTCTTAAAAGGCCATACCAACATTTGTGGTACCAACGCGTCTGGTAAAACAACCCTACAGCGCCTAGTGCCAGTGTTTTATGGTGAATACCCAAGTCGCGTAGTGCCGTCAACCCGTGACAGTTTTGAACGTTGGTATTTACCGCACGATTCTAGCTACATTATTTATGAATACCAAAAAGATGACGGCTTACTGTATCAAGCTGTATTAGCGTCAGCTGGTGACGGTAAAGGGGTTAATTACCGCTTTATTGCATGTGGTTTTGAACTTGAGAATTACATTAAATCCCGCAATGGCGACACCATCATTTGCCATTCGATGGCCGAACTTGGTCGTGAAGTTAAACGTGAAGGCATCGCGCACACTAACTTACTCAATACTCGCGAATTCCGCGCCATTATTCAAAACGATCGCAGTTTACTCAATACGGGCAGTAACCGAAACGAGTTACGTACTTATGCACGTCAGTTCTCGCTATGCGATGGCGAACACAGCCTGCGCCATATTGAAAAACTGGCTAAAGCCGTGCATTCAAAAGAAGGTAAAATGGAAACGGTCAAATCAATGATCGCCGCTATTTTAGAAGAAGATGGAGTCAATCCACCCACTTCACGCCTTAATCCTCAGCGCGTTGAAACCTGGATCCGTGAGAGCCAGCTCGTACAAGGTTTTGAGCAAATTCGCCCAGAATACGACAAACTTGAACAAGAGTTTAACCAATTACTGAGCGCTGAATTACGTTTAGCCAGCTTATCTCGCGGCTACCGTGGTGATGAAACTCTAGAAGCTGGGCGTCAAGACCGTAATCAAACCTTAGGTAAAGAACTCAATCTTAAACTGCGTTTACTCGACGATGAGTGGAAAGATGTCCGTGATGAGCTCAACCAAGAATTGTCAGCTGCAAAAGGCGATGTCGGCAAATTTGAATATGAGTTAGATGCGATTGAAGATCAGCATGCCGCTTTTTTAGATGCCGACATTGAGCAGGCTAAAGCCGATTTAGACAATCTGCCTAATTGGCGTAGCGACGTTGAAAATCTTAACGAGCGCCACAAATTACAAACTGAAAAACACCAAGACATTGAAGCGGCTTTTAATGCGCGTCGCAGTAAAATTGCCGAGCAGCTTCACCGTGAACTGGAGTCGTTACACACCGAACAAGACACTCAACGTGAAGCGCGTGATAAACAGCGTGAGCTGGCCAATGACGATTTAGGCAAACTTGAGCAACAATGGCGTGAGCAAACTGACGCCGGTAAAGCCAAATTTAGTGAGCACGAGTATCAACTTAAATTGCAAGCCGCTGAGCTTAAGCATCAAGTGGATGGCGTGACGTACACCGAAGATGAAAAAATGCGTTTGGCTATATTTGATGAACGCATCAGCCTCGCCGACGAAGAACAAGAAACCTGTAATGCCAAGGTTGAGCGTTTAACTACCGAGGAGCGTAAGCAGCGAGCCAAACGTGACCAAGCCAACGAAGCGCTGCGCATTGCCAGTATTCGGGTGAGCGAGCGCGAAAATACCAAAGAAGAATTGCATCACATGCTGTTCCCACAGTCGCATACGCTGTTGGAGTTTTTACGCAAAGAAGCCCAAGGTTGGGAGCAATCATTTGGTAAAGTGATCGCGCCAGAGTTATTGCATCGCAGTGATTTACACCCAAGTTTAACCAAAGACAATAGCGACAGTTTATTTGGCGTCCACCTAGATCTTAACGCCATTGACGTGCCTGAATACGCCGCAACAGAGCAAGATTTGCGTATCCGTTTTGCTAAAGCCGAAGAAGCCCTGCAAAGCGCCCAAGAAATACATGCTGAAGCTGAAGATCAGCTGGTGGTGATGAACAGCGCACTGGATGCCATTACCCGTGAGCTAACATTTGCCCGTACCGCCTATAAAAATAGCCGTGAAGATTTACGCCGACTCTTTGATGAAAAGCGCAGCGAGCAACAAAAGATCAATCAAGCCGTCGCCGATCGCAAAACTGAATCGGGTAAGCGTTTGGTGCAACTTGATAATGAGTTAAAGCAGTTGCATAACCAACATCTTGAATGGTTAGCCGAACAGAAAGACCAGGCGTTAGAAGCACGCATGGACAAAAATGCTTACTGGCAAGAAGTCGTAGGTGCTATCGACAATCAACTTGGGCAGATTAAAGCCAATATTGAACAGCGCCGTGCTAATGCCAAAACAGAGCAAAAAGCCTGTGAAACCTGGTACAAAAATGAGCTGAAATCTCGCGGTGTCGATGAAGGCACTATTTTAGCGCTTAAAAAGCAAATTCGTGAGCTTGAAGCGCAAATAAGCCAGGCAGAACAACGTCGTAGTGACGTGTTACGTTATGACGATTGGTACCAACATACCTGGTTAGTGCGTAAGCCAAAGCTGCAAGCACAGCTCGCCGATGTGAAACGTGCCGCGCTCGAGCTTGAGCAACAATTAACGGCTAAAACCGCGGAAATTAAGCAACGCCGCAACAGCTTAGAAACCGAACGTAAAGCCTGTGATGCCGCCCAGGTTGAAGCATCTGAAAACCTCACTAAACTGCGCGCGGTAATGCGTAAGTTGGCAGAATTGAAGTTGCCGGCCAATAACGACGAAGCCATGGGTAGCATTGGCGAACGTTTACGCCAAGGCGAAGATTTATTGCTAAAGCGTGATTATTTAATGGGCTCAGTAAAGCAATATGTTGAGCACTTTGACTCTGTGATTGCCAGCAAATCGGGCTCAAGTTTGGCCGAGTTCTGGGAGCGCGCGCGTGACGAGTCTAGCTTTGTTAATGATAAAGGTATTCGCCTACTCGATTACCGTAAATTAGTGCCACAGCTAGAGCAGTTACTCAATGTGATGGTGCCGCAATCGTTAATGGCGATTCGCGAGCAAGGGCGTATTTTTGGTATCGATTTAACCGCATTTTACGACGTATTAACCGACATCGACCGCCGAATTGCCAGCCAAAGTGCCCGCATTACCCGTGAAGTGGGTGAAGAGTTATTCCTCGATGGTGTATCGGAATCTGCAGTACGGATTCGCTCACGCATCAGTGAACTCGAGTTCTGGCCTGAACTTGAAGTGTTTGTAAAAGCCTTTAAAGCCTGGAAAGCCGACGGTTTTAGCCAGCTACCAGACGAGCATTACACTAACTCAATGCGCCGCGCCCTAGACATTATTGGCCGCGCCGCACTAACCGGTGGCATTGCTAAGTTACTGGAGATTGAATTGCGCTTAAAAGAAGGCAATAGCGATCTGATTATCCGTACCGACCGCCAGTTAAATGAATCATCTAGCCACGGTATGGCATACCTGATTTTATGTAAATTCTTGCTGGCATTTACCCGTTTATTACGCGGTAAAGCCAATGTGACTATTCATTGGCCTATTGATGAGCTCGGCACCTTGCATCACACCAACGTGAAGAAGATTTTTGATGCCTGTGAAAACAATAACATCAGTGTGTTAGGGGCATTCCCAAATCCAGAATCTGAAGTGCTTAACTTATTTGCTAACCGTTACATCATTAACAAGCAAACTAAAAAACTGCAGGTGGTTAAACCTAAAACTAACCCACTTGCTGAGCGACTCTCGCAACGAAATGCTGACACTGCTCATTCTGAAATATCTCACCCCACAACGGCTAAGGAGCAACGTTAATGTCTGACTCAAATGAAACAACCTTAGTGGGTACCAGTGCGTTAATCGAGCAGCTGTTACGTGGTGAGTTTATTTGCCGAGTGACTAACGAAGACGGTTGGCGCGCGCTAAAAAATAACAGCACCCGCGAGCGGATAGAAACGTACTTAAACCAAATTAATCGCACCCTGGCCAGCGCTGGTGAAGGTGAAGTGTTCTTTTGTGGGTATCTACAACTTGGCGATGCTGAGCGTAAAGTGATTTCATCGCAGTTTAAAGATATTTGCGCGGCGTTAATTCCGCTGGTGGAATGGCTCGTGTTAGTGCAAGAAGCGAGCGGCCAGGATGCACCATTAAGTGAAGGTGCGCCGATACGCTTAACCGACTTACAAGCACGAATAGAAGACACTCCAGCCTTTAGAGAGCAACTAACAAAGCTCAGCCAGTATCGCTTATTTGGCTCTAGCAGCAGTAATGTCGACGGCCAAATTAAGTTAGTGTTTAAGCGCTTAGTCGAATTGGGTTACCTAGCAAAACCCAATAGCGAGAAACAGATTTATATTGCCACTGGTAAGCTTGATTACTTATACGAAGTGATCCGCTTTATTGACGAAACAGAGGGCTTAAGCCTTGAGGCGCAAGCTGAAACCGCGACCCAAAGGGAGTTAATATGAGCAGCAACTTACACCAAGCTGGGGTAAAGCTGCTCAAACAACTCGGGCGGCATGCCGATGTGATCATGGATGCGTATTTAGCCGGCTCGGTTAACGACACAGCCCATGATGCAGGCGTGATTGAAAAACTCAAAAAAAGCGGCATTTTGTGGCGCCCAGAGCCAGACCAAGAGCTGCGCTTAAAGCGCTCAGTGCGGGCGTTGCTTGAAGAAGCCTTAAGCGATGAGCGTAACCGTCAAATTGACTCTAACGTTGGCTCATCTTTAGCGACCATTAAAACCCTCGCCGACCATTATAAAGAAGCACGCCACAATGTTGATTACAGCGCTGCAGAAGCCTATTTAGCCGACTTAAACGAACACGTTTACAGTTTCACCGACAGCTTACGCTATTCAATTAGGGTGTTGTGGGGACGCATTAACAACGAGTTTGGTTATGTCGGGACGATTAGTGCCAAAATTCGTGAAAACGAACTGGCGCAAAGCCAGGTGTCTGACTTGCTTAATGGCCTTGAAATGTTCCAGTTTAGTGAGCTGGGTGAAATTGCCGGTGACATCCGCGAGTTACGCCGTTTATTAATTACCAGCTTGCAAGAAACCCTAAGCCAGTGTACTCAAGAGCTGAGTATTGTACAGGGCAGATTGTATGAATTACTCGGCCGCTTTAGACAAATCCAAGGGCGAACACGGTTGCTCAAAGGCTGGTTGCTGCACACCGACATGCACCCAGATTATCAAGTCGATAACCATGTTGGCCATAAAGCGATTCCGAATTTATTTAACTGTGCCCAGGCTCTATTAGCACCAGCCAGTGTCGATGTAAGTAATCCACATCATGAACTGGAGTTAATGAGTTTAGTCGCGCAAGTGAAAGCCATTAGCCGTGATGCATTACCGCATATTGCACGTGAGCAAAATGTCACCTTTGAAATGGGCGACAGTGAAGATTTTGATATCCCAGAAAATCCACTCAAAATTGCCGTGGATGAATATTTCTGTGAGGTTATCGATTCAGGTTTACGTCAATCGGCATTGAGTTATTTAACCGAAAAGCAATTAACCTGGGATGCTGAAAGTTGGCTTTACCAAGTGATTGGGGGTTATGAAGGTTTGGCCGATGAGCATAAAAATTACTTTGAGTTAGAACCGATTGGTAAACCCGATCCAGTGTATAACGGTAATTTTATCATTCATGATGTTGAGTTATGGCTAGCCTAAGCCAGAGTCAATTACAGTTAATGGCCCGCGCGGCAAAACAACTTTTACCGCGCGTAACATATAATGCTGGTTGGAAAAAACTGTATCAGTTATGGCAAATAGGCGAGCCCGATGGTGCTGAAAAATACCTGTATTTAACCCATAGCGATTATGGTTTACTGCGCAAAATGGCGCAGATAGACTCAGGCTTAGATATTCTCGCACTCGATTTTGACGTGCCGCGACAGCAAATGTCGCAGCTCAGTGCTAATGAAAAATACGCTAATATCAGTCCAGATGCCGATTATGTGTTAATAAAACTCGCGCCTAACATCGTTCAATCTCTGTTCTCTACATCCGCAGTAGACTCTGTCGTCGAGGTGTTGACGGTATTAGGTAGCTCATTGCGATTAAAGGTCGACGCCGCAGTTGCACTGTGTCAGCAACTTAAGATTACCCAGCTCATTGTGGTCGAAAATCTCGACAGTTTTGATAATCTATTTGCTTATTCATTCACGCCAGAGTTACAGCCAATAGTCGACAATTGCATGGTGTTGTATCGTGGCAGCCACGATTATTCTCCAGCTGGTCGCAAGCATTTTTTACATTTGATCGCCGCACTGAAGTTGGATGTAATTGCTTTTACCGACCTTGATCCCGCAGGGTTGATGATTGCCAATACCCTCGAACATTGCCACAGCATGATCGTGCCGCAATGGGTGCTTGAGGCACCCGATAAACTGCTCGCTATCAGCCAAATTAACTCAGTCAGTGATTTTGATAAGCAGCATAAACAATCGGCTTATTTAAACAATATTTTGTCGCAAGGTACTGTAACTTCGATGGTATTCACATCTCAATGGGTATCATTAATCCAGTGGTTGAGCCGTAACCGTGTCAGCATTAAACAACAGCATATGTTGGCAAAGTCATTGCCGCTGAGCTTACTAAAAATCCATTCATAATATCTAATGTCTTAACCTCCTATCGGACAAAAATGTTCAATGATTTTTGTACAGAGTGCTCTTGTATTGTACGAAATATGTTCAAATTGATTATTTGATACGGTTTTCTTTCTTGTATCCTCACTGGTTACACCATTAGCAACTCATTATTTATTATGTAATCGATTGTTATTATTGTCTTTTATATTTAAAAACAGTTAAACGCTCATTAAGTGGTCACTTTTGTTGATAAGGTGATTGAAATATATTGCGCGATGTCTCAGTATTTCAACGCTCGAAAAGAATAAGCACCAGGATTGGTATAACAATAATCAGCAACAGAAGTTGCCATTTCGAATGGGAAATTAATACATGACAAAATCACTTTCAGCACGGATCTTTATTGGTCTATTTTTTGGCGTGCTACTCGGCAGTATTGTGCAATTTTCACTCGCCGACAACGCCTTTTTTGGTGGGACACTTGTTACATTTGCAAGTGGTATCGGCACCATGTTCGTTAATATGATCATGATGTTAGTTGTACCATTAGTGTTTGTGAGTATTGTTTGCGGCGTGTGTGAGTTACAAGATTTAAAAAGCTTTGGCCGTTTAGGTGGCAAAACCTTTGGTTTTTACATTATTAACACCGTTGTCGCGATTCTTGCGGCATTTACAGTGGCAATGATATTTGAGCCAGGCAAGGGCGTTGATATGTCTAGCAGCGGCTCGGTCGATATTACCGCAACAGAACTGCCTGATTTAATGTCACTTATTGTGAGCATTGTGCCTAACAATCCTTTTTCAGCGTTTACCTCTGGCAACATGTTGCAAGTGATTTTTATGGCGCTGCTAATGGGCGGTGTAATGAAATCAATGGGCACATCGGTCGCGGGCGCAGTCAAAGGCTTTCAAACAGCCAATAAAATCATGATGCGCTTAATTGGATTGGTGATGAGTCTTGCACCATACGGTGTATTTGCCTTGATGTTTAAACTAGGCGCTACCTTAGAACCTGAAATTTTTGTCAGTGTGGTTGAATACCTAGTATTGATTTTAGCGCTATTACTGATTTGGATTTTTATCGTATACCCTATTGCTGTTAGCGTGTTTACGCCAGTGTCGGCGAAAACCTTCCGTGATAAAACCCAAGAGCAAATCCTGTTTTCACTTTCAACAGCAAGCTCTAATGCCACCATTCCGGTAACGATGCGCACCTTAACCGACAAACTTGGCGTAAGTCAGGCTGTGGCGGGATTTGGTGTGCCGTTAGGGGCAACAATGAACATGGGTGGGGTATCAATTTATATTACTATCGCCATTTTCTTTGTCGCCAATGCGTTTGGTATGCCAATCAGTAACGACCAAATCCCTTCGCTATTATTTAGCGTATTTTTGCTTTCTGTTGGCGCTGGTGGTGTACCTGGCGGTGGCATGGTGATGATTGGTGTGTTGATTTATCAAATGGGCTTACCGGTTGAAGCGTTTGTGATTGTGGCCGCCCTTGACCGTATTATTGATATGGTACTGACATCATGTAACGTCGTGGGCGACACCGCTGTCCTCACCATTGTCGATCAGACAGAAAAGAAGTACCAAGTGAGTCAAGACTGCGTCGTCGTAGCGAAAGAATAAGTTTAGCGAGTGAGTCATACATAAACGGCCTGCATTGCAGGCCGTTTTTGTTATGACTATTAGAAGTATTATCTATGCTGCATTTTGTTTTCAATATTAGACATAATTTTGAATGTGGTATTTTCTAAATCATCTAAGCCACGATGGGCGACTAATTCATATGATCGATTAATTAATCGGTAAGCTTGCGGGTAGTTAAATTCGACGATCTCAAGCTCAGCTAAATCGTTAAGAGCCTGGCTTTGACCTATTGGATAACCCATCATTTGATGATATTCAATGGCTTTTTTAAACTGCTCTCTAGCGTCGTTATTACGCCCAATTCGTTGATTGATAGTACCCGCTAAGTGATAAATATAACCTAATGTGACCCAATCTTTAACTTTAGCAGCATTGGTTTTGGCGAGGTTGAGCACCCCTAAAGCTTGCTCAATTTTGTTCGTTTCGATGTAACTGTGGGCTAATAATAATCTTTGTTGGGCTAATTCTCGGTATTCGTTCTGATGCTCAGCAATACCCATTGCCGTTGTTAATGTCTTATTAAGCTGCTCAAATTGTTGCTGTTGTAATTGAATAGTACCTAATAGGCGGCTAGCAAGCAGGTTATTAGGTGCGTCTTGAATGACCTCAGATAAAAGCTGCTCGGCACCGAGTAAATCACCTTGTTGGCTCAATGCGATGGCCTGCACTAATTGTGTAGAATGCAATTGAGAGTGGTAGTCGTTAACTGACTGTTTGCTTTCAGGGTTTAGTTGATGAGTGATAGCTTTCGCTGCTGACGCCAATGCTTGATTGATGCTGTCAGCGCTAATACTGGTGCTGTCACTTTGGCTTTGGCTATGTAATGTGTAACTGAGCTGGTACTGATTTTTGAGCATACTCACACTGGATTCGATGACTAATACCGCACCCGATATCGCCATGATTTTGTTAATGTCAGAAGGGCTAACGTTATCGGTTTGAGCGAGCCGCGAAGTGATATTAATGACATCTTCAGCTTGCAGTAGAGGGTAACTCACACCCAGTGTTAACTGGTGAATAAGCACATCCATAGCGGCATAGGCATTCCATTGAGTATCGCCATCTATGGGTGGGGTAACAATCTTAACAGGAAGAACCAATACCGCGCCAGATGCCAGTGGCTTGGGCTTTATGTTGGACAAGTAAACATAAGCACCAATACCAATCAGCAGCAAAATTATTACGGCACTAAAGTATTTATATGTATTTGAGGTCGGTGCCTGTGGCATTGCGATAGTCCTTTATCAATATCGAATGAAGTAACTTAGTGGTTAATTAAGTTATTGTAAAGAAAACCTGTTTTTATCTTTTGTGTTGTTATGGCTTAGGAGGTTTTGTGTTGAAGGGCGTGTCGAATACTTTATTTAAATACAGCGTAAAAATAAAAAACCGCCTTTTGGCGGTTTTTTGAAGACGGATTAGTTAGTCAATTGATGGCTCTTCACTGTAATCAATACCATGATAGCTCAAGCAGGTATCGACTTCATTCGCGCTACCTAAAATCACCGCAACACGTTGATGAATTTCAGTTGGTTGAATATCCAAAATAGTCTCGTAACCTGTTGAGGCTTTACCACCAGCTTGCTCAACAAGCAGTGCCATTGGGTTGGCTTCGTACATTAGGCGTAATTTGAATGGTTTAGCTGGGTTTTTGTTGTCTGTTGGATAGGTAAAAATACCGCCACGACACAAAACTCGATGCACGTCACCCACCATAGCGGCAATCCAACGCATGTTAAAAGACTGCTCGCGAGGACCGATTTTTCCCAGTAACAAGTCGGCAATGTAGGTTTGCATTGGCGCTTCCCAAAAGCGTTGATTTGACATGTTAATGGCAAACTCAGCCGTATCTGGGGTGATTTGTACATTGTCGTCAGTCAATAAAAATGTTTGGCTGTCTGGATCAAGAGTATAAAACTGAGTACCTTGGCCTGTGGTAAGCGCCATCATCGTTGATGGGCCGTAAAGCACGTAACCTGCTGCAACTTGTTTGCGCCCAGCTTGTAAAAAGCTTTGTTCGCTAAACTCACCAGCAGGTGCAGGTAACACAGAAAAAATAGTGCCAACAAGTGAATTAATGTCGATATTAGATGAGCCATCTAATGGATCAAAACTCACTAGGTATTTACCTTGAGCGTTAGCTTCTACAACATAATCTTCTTCTTCAGAGGCAATGCCGCGCACTGTCGTGTCAGCCTTTAAGGCATCTTTAAGCATGTCGTTAGTGATGACATCCAGTTTTTTCTGGGTTTCACCTTGAACATTTTCTTGTTCTGTTGCACCTAGTACACCCGCTAACGCGCCGTGTCGAACTGAACCGCTAATGGCGATTGAGGTTTCCGCTAAGGTAAATAGCAATTGCGTTAAAGATGCATTTACCGCTTGAGCGCTGAGGGTTTGGGCCAAAGTCTGCATTATTTTTCCTATGAGATTTTGCGAGGTTAAGGTCTATGTTTTAAATTTAATTCTTATGAGCAAATCATACCCCACAATGACGCTAATTTCAGCGATTGTTATCTGAGGTTTTGGTTTTACAGTAATTTCAGGCAGAATGTTGGCTGATTGATTGCCCCCAAGGATTAATAATAATGACAACCACATGGAAGCAGCATGCTTTAGTGGCAATGACTGCCGCACCATTACTCTTTACTAGTCAAATTTCTCAAGCAGCGCAAGGCAGTACAATGATCCCATTAACTACCGCACCGTTAACCGCAATAAAAGGTAATAACACGCCACTGACCATAGAGCGTATCCATGCCTCACCAGCTTTGGCTGGATCGAGTCCGCGCGGACTTGCTTTGTCTCCTGATGGTAAGCGAGTGACCTATTTATCGAGTCGTGCCGATAACCAACATTTTTACGACTTATGGCAAATGAACATTGCGACAGGCCAGCGCAGCATATTGATCAATGCCGATCAATTAGCGGGTGGCGAACTGTCTGATGAAGAAAAAGCCCGCCGTGAACGTCAGCGTATTTACGGTGAAGGGATCATGGAATACTTTTGGTCTGAAAACAGCCAAAGTATTTTAATTCCAGCCGCTGGGCAATTGTATTTGTATGATGTGGCTAGCAATAAAGTCACAGAACTAAACACCGGTGATGGCTTTGCAACAGATGCGCGCTTGTCGCCTAAAGGTCGTTATGTGTCGTTTGTACGCGATCAAAACCTTTATGTGTTAGCGCTAGACACTCAAAAAGTCGTCGCATTAACCACCGATGGCAAAGGTGCGATCAAAAATGCCATGGCGGAGTTTGTCGCCCAGGAAGAAATGGACCGCATGACAGGTTATTGGTGGGCACCCGATGAGTCCGCAATCGCGTTTACGCGCATTGATGAATCCGGTGTTGAGTTAGTCACCCGTAATGAAATATATGCCGACGGCATTAAATTAACTGAGCAACGCTATCCTTATGCAGGTAAAGCGAACGTTGAAATAGCCCTTGGTGTGGTTACTTTACAGGATAAGAGCATCAACTGGATTGATTTAGGCAAGCAAAAAGACATGTATTTACCGCGTGTTGATTGGCTACCTGATAGCAAGCATGTGTCTTTTCAGTGGCAAAGTCGTGATCAACAAACACTAGACTTACGCATTGCTGCATTAAGTCAACCTGACCAGGCTAACACCGTGATTGAAGAGCGCAGTAAAGCCTGGGTAAATCTGAATAATGACCTGCACTTTTTAAAGCAGCAGTCGGCCTTTATTTGGGGCTCAGAGCGAGATGGGTTTAATCATCTGTATTTGTTCGACTTACAAGGTAAGCTGCTTAGGCAATTAACCCAAGGTGACTGGGCCGTTGATGCACTTGAGTTTGTCGATGAGGCCAGCGGCTGGGTGTATTTTAGTGGTCGTAAAGACAGTGTCGTCGAGCGTCACTTATATCGGGTTAATTTGCAAAAGGGCGCTGATTCAATCGAGCGAATTAGCCAAACGGCTGGAATACATGCTGCGGTATTTGCCGATAAGAGTCCGGTTTATTTAGATTATTTTAATAGCCTCCAGCAACCGCCACAGATCAGCTTACACAATGACTCGGGTAAATTATTAGCCTGGGTTGAGCAAAACGAGATTAATCAAAATCATCCTTTATATGATTTGGCTGGCTTATGGCAAATGCCTGAGTTTGGCCAATTAAAGGCAGAAGATGGTCAGCCATTAATGTACCGTTTATTTAAACCTGTACCGTTTGATGCTAATAAAAAGTATCCAGTTGTAGTACGTGTTTATGGTGGACCGCACGCACAGTTGGTGGTGAACAGCTGGAGTGAGGCGGATTATTTTACCCAGTACTTATTACAGCAAGGTTATGCCGTATTCCAATTAGATAACCGTGGCTCGGCCCATCGTGGCACTGAGTTTGAGTATGTGATTTATCAAAATATGGGGGATGCCGAGGTAAACGATCAAAAAGTGGGTGTTGATTACTTACGTAGCCTGCCATTTATTGATGGCGAAAATGTGGCAATTTATGGTCACAGTTACGGCGGCTATATGGCATTAATGAGCCAATTTAAGGCGCCAGATTATTTTAAAGCAGCCATTTCAGGGGCTCCTGTAACTGATTGGCGTTTATACGATACCCATTATACCGAGCGTTATATGGGGGATCCTGAAACCAATAAACAAGGTTATGATGCCAGCAGTATTTTGCCATACGTCAAAAATTATCAATCAGGCCTGTTGATGTACCACGGCATGGCGGATGATAACGTATTGTTTGAAAACAGCACGAGAGTATACAAAGCATTGCAAGATGAAGGTAAATTATTCCAGATGATGGATTACCCTGGGTCTAAGCATTCCATGCGCGGTGAGAAAGTGCGTAATCACTTATATAAATCGTTAGCTGCATTTTTAGACCAGCAATTGAAATAACATATGTCGTGAGTAAATCGCTAAAAGCGGGCATAAAAAAACCAGGTTAATCACCTGGTTTTTTATTGGGTAACCTTAAAAGATTAGATTAGCCTTCTAAGTCACCACAAAAACGATAGCCTTCACCGTGAATAGTCGCGATGATTTCTGGCGTATCGGCTAAGCTTTCAAAGTGCTTACGGATACGACGGATTGTCACGTCAACAGTGCGGTCATGCGGCTTTAATTCGCGGCCAGTCATTTTTAATAATAAATCAGCACGCGTTAAAATCTTACCTGGGTTTTCAACAAAGTGAAGCATCGCACGGAATTCACTGCGTGGTAGCTTATAAGACTCACCAAGTGGGTTCACTAATGAACGGCTGTTAATTTCTAAGCTCCAGCCATTGAAACGGTAATATTCAACCGAACCTTTTTCTTCGCTTTCAGCCGCAGCACTGTTAACTCGCGTTAATAGGTTACGAGCACGAATCGTTAATTCACGAGGGTTGAAAGGCTTAGTGATGTAGTCATCGGCGCCGATTTCAAGACCAAGGATTTTATCAACTTCGTTATCACGACCGGTTAAGAAAATAAGGCCGATGTTATTAATTTCACGTAATTCGCGAGCAAGTAATAATCCGTTTTTACCTGGCAAGTTAATGTCCATAACCACTAGGTTAATTTTATTGTCTTGCATGGCTTTGTGCATTTCTGCGCCGTCGTTAGCTTCGGTAACGACATAGCCTTCAGCTTCAAAAATACTGCGTAATGTATTACGGGTTACTGCTTCGTCTTCAACAATCAGAATGTGTGGGTTTTGCATGATATTTACCTAATTTTATAAAATTCGATTCTAGCGATAGGCTAGTAAGTTGTAATCGCGCATTAATTAACGCTGATACTCCAGTATTTTTTTGGTGTTTATCTATGTCTGCCCTGAATAAAACACTCTTATAAACTCGTAAGATGTAACGCTATGTATGGTTACTGAGTTGTCTTGCGTATATTAACGCTCATTACGCAATGCAATATGCAGCTGCATAATAAGTAAAAAATTTGCCAAAAGGCTTACTACTATGAATACGATTTATAGAGATAGTTCCATATGTTGCAAACTTATTTATACGTATTACTGTTTATCCCTTTGCTTTATCAAATGTAGAACATAAAACGTTCAGGTGTAAACTAAGCACACAAAATTGTGATTAATTACCAATAAATGCGTTTTAAACGCCAGCCCTCGATACATTTAGCAAGCGATGTTATTGGTTTCACTACAGTGCTTTACTAGTAGGTGACGTTATTGTACTCGTTTTAGGCATTTGTTAACAAATTAAATGTTAAAAAATTAATATAACAGTCAAGTATATGAAAGATTAATGTTGTTAATACCATGATATTTAAAGGTAAATAAATATTATGCTTGTGACTGACATCACAAACCTTTAAGAATTCATAAGGCTTTGCTAAACTGATTTTGGTTTAATTGACGAATTAATATTATGAAAAATGTTATAGATACACTGTGGCATCACTATCAAAGTACACATTTTTTGTTCACTCAACGCCTTTCTCATGATTTCCCGTTTGCTATTATTACCGCCCACAACCCCAGTGGCTTATTACTCTCCCCGAGCCAAAATCGTTTACTAGATCGTCAGCTCCAATCCAAAATTCAACAATACAACAGTCCATACCGAGCACTCATTGGTGCAGCACCTGATTTGTCGCATATGGAAAAAAGTTGGGCTATTTTTATTGATAAAGAACAGGCGCTTGAGTTGGGTAGAGAATTTAATCAACATGCCATATATTATGTTAATCAAGGATTGTTATCACTTATTGCCTGCATTGATCCGCTGATGCCAGAAGTCGATATGGGAGCTTTTAATCAGCGTTTACGCTTAGTTAATGAGTTGCCTGATATTAGTTCGCACCTGTAGTGTTTAGCTGTTAAGTGCATAAAACTGTGGATCATTTAATTTTTTGGATCTTTAATTAAGACAATAAAGTTCAATTGTCTCTTTATTTTGCCTTTGAAGGCTGTTTAATCCATAAAAATGGCTATTTTTCATCATTATGAACAATCTAAAATGATGTTTTTGAGATTGTGAAGATAAGTCTCCTTGATCGTCATCTTCGCCACAAAGATGAATAAAATTAAAATAGCGTATTTTTACAACGATTGTTGATTGACTTGTTAGTGGGTTTGTTGCTATTTTTCAAGTCCCTCCTTCGGGAGGCACAGAAGAGGAGCGTTAACTAGGTAGTAAGTTTGAGGATGCCAATCCGATGACAACTTATGATGGAGATTAGCGCCGAGGTATCAAATTGTGTGGCACACATTGATATCGGTCGTTTAGGCTGAATCCTAACGATTGTCACCTGTTTTTTGGTGGAGAGCTTCTGGTGATGATTGCTGTTTCCCTTCTTTAAGGGTGCGTTATCTTAGCACCAGGCTCTTCGAACGTAGTGTGTTCGGAGTGTATATCATGTTAGTCAATTATTTCTTATTTTGTCGTCTTTCGCCAACCGCGGAGGCATTCGTATGAGCACTGTTTCTCAAGATATTCGTCCAGAATTAGTCGTCGCCAAATTTGGCGGTACCTCTGTTGCTGATTATGCATCGATGAGTCGTTGTGCTGACATTGTGTTAGCCAATCCTGCCACCCGTTTAGTGGTGGTCAGTGCGTCAAGTGGCGTAACCAATTTACTGGTCGAGTTAACTCAAGCAAATGTGAATGACGAGCGCCGCTTAGCGTTGTTAAAGCAAATTGCACAAATTCAATATGCCATTTTAGATGAGTTAGGGCGCCCGCAAGATGTAGCCGCGAGCATCGATAAAATTCTAAGCCGCATGTCGGTATTAAGTGAGTCGTTAGAACTTGATCGCAGCAAGGCGATTATGGACGAATTGCTCTCAACCGGTGAGCAATGTTCATCGATTTTGTTTTCTGCGGTAATTCGTGAAAAGGGCACCGCATCGGATCATTTTGATGTGCGCCAGGTGCTTCGCACCGACAGTCATTTTGGCCGTGCAGAACCTCATATTGAAGCCATAGCCTCGTTGTCTGGTGACTTGTTAAAGCCGTTGCTGGCGAATTATGTGATAGTCACTCAAGGTTTTATTGGTGCAGATCAAGATGGGCGCACAACCACTTTAGGCCGAGGCGGTAGTGACTATTCTGCAGCGCTACTTGCCGAAGCATTAAGTGCCACAGCGGTAGAGATTTGGACTGACGTTGCCGGTATTTACACTACCGACCCAAGGTTGGCACCTAATGCACGCCCCATTCCAGAGATCAGCTTTAATGAAGCGGCTGAAATGGCAACTTTTGGCGCTAAAGTATTGCACCCAGCGACCATTTTACCTGCGGTAAGACAAAAAATTCAGGTGTTTGTAGGTTCCAGCAAAGCGCCTGAAATGGGCGGTACATGGATCCGTCATCAAGTTGAAGACACGCCCGTTTTTCGCGCGGTGGCATTACGTCGCGATCAAACGTTATTAAACCTTCATAGCCTGCAAATGCTCCACGCACAGGGGTTTTTAGCGGAAACCTTTGCAACACTTGCACGTCATAAAATCTCGGTAGATTTAATTACAACCTCAGAAGTGAACGTGTCGTTAACGCTGGATAAAACCGGTTCAGATTCGAGTGGCCAAGGCTTATTGAGCGAGCCATTACTGCAAGAGCTATCGCAACATTGTCGTGTCCGTGTTGAGGATAATTTAGCGCTTATTGCCATTATTGGTAATCGCATTGCCTCTACCGCAGGTATTTGCAGTCGCGTCTTTAAAGTGCTTGAAAACCACAATGTGCGGATGATTTGCCAAGGTGCGAGCCCACATAATTTATGTGTATTGGTATCTGAATCTGAAGCGGCGCAAGTGGTTAATGCTTTACATCAAAATCTGTTTGAGTCGTAATTGATGAGCAAGGTAATACAGTCGAATATACAAGTTGGGGAGCTTGCCACAGGGCAAGCGCTCACCATACCGCTTTATGATTTTATGGGTGCTAAAGCGTCTGCGCCGAGTGTTTACATTCAGGCCAATGTTCACGGCGCTGAAGTACAAGGTAATGCAGTGATTTATCAGCTGATGACCTTACTTGAAGACTATGACGTACTAGGGGATATCAAGCTGGCACCTTTGGCTAATCCGCTGGGCATAAATCAAAAAAGTGGTGAGTTTACTTTAGGCCGGTTCGACCCCATTACTGGGGTGAATTGGAATCGTGAATATTTTGACCATAAAGTCGATTTAACTACCTGGTATGCAAAGCATCAACACTTGAGTAATGCCGCGTTATTCGATGCCTATCGAGTGATGTTAGTTGAGTCGTGTCAAGCAAGGCTTAATCAGCCTTTTGGGATAACGACAGGCCATAGGCTAGCCGTAAGCTTACAATCTATGGCACATCAGGCTGACATTGTGCTGGACTTACATACTGGGCCTAAGTCTTGTAAGCATTTATATTGTCCTGAATATGACATTGATGCTGCACGTTTTTTCTCTATTCCCTACACCTTGGTTATTCCCAATAGTTTTGGTGGCGCGATGGATGAAGCGGCATTTTGTCCTTGGTGGCAGTTAACCGATTTTGCCGCTCAACAAGGGCGTGACTTTACGGTACCCGTGTCAGCGTTTACGCTAGAATTGGCTAGCCAGGAGCGTATTGATTTAGCTGATGCATTGGAAGACGCAAAAGGTATTTTGGCGTATTTAAGTCATCGAGGGGTGATCCGTGAAAAAGTCGAGCCAGCTCAAATGGCGCGCTTTGGCTGCTACTTAAAAGACTATAAAAAGTTTCATGCGCCTAAAGCGGGTTTAATTGAATATTGCGCAGTAGTTGGCCAGCCACTTAATGCCGGACAACCATTAGTGAATATATTACGTATGGATTTGTATGGCACCGATGACGCGCATCAAGTGATTAGTTTGCCAATGGATTGTGTGCCTATTTTGCATTTTGCTTCCGCATCTGTGCATCAAGGTACTGAGTTGTATAAAGTGATGACCAATGTGTTTAGGTTATAAGCGAAAATAATAAAAACGCCTGCATTTTGCAGGCGTTTTTGTCTGTGACGGAATGAAGATGCACGAGAGGCCTTGAGCTTAACTGCCAAGGATTTGCAGTGGAATAGACAGCATGTCGTCACCAGAACTTGCAAAATACCAAATGATACCCACCAAGCTTGCTACCGTTAACAGATACCACACTGTTGAGAATATTTGTCCGTAACGGTCGAGCGGCAGCAGATGGCTTTGATGCCTGCCACGCCATTCAAATACAATTTCAACACTACCAATCAGCAGTAAAAATCCTAATAGAGCAAGGCCTAGGCTATAGCTGATAAATACCCCTATAGCGGCTCCTAAAATACAGGCTATTAGGCCGACCAGGCTGTTCATTGAAAAGCTAATACTCTTTAAAATATGACCGCCATCGAGTGGCAAAATCGGCAATAAGTTAAATAAGTTCAGCAATGCGTTAAAACTGGCGAGTCCGGCAAAAAATACATTACCGGTGATCCAGTACAGGCCTAAACTAATGACGGATAAAATCAGTCCAAAAGTCGGCCCCATAATCGAGATATACACATCTTGCCAACGAGTATTAATACGCTCATCGCTTAAGGCCAATCCGCCGACAAACGGAATAAGGTAAATGCCTTTTGTTTTCATGCCAAAGTGTTTCATGGCCCTAATATGGCCATATTCATGAAATACTAAACAGCCGATAAGTGCCAATGCAAATTCTAGTGAGAATAACCAAGAGTAAGCTGCCACACTGGCACCAGCAAACAACACTTTAATCACTTTAGCACTTTTGAGGAGTTTGAATCCCAAAGATGCTAAGCCGACTATACTGAGCTTTTGCGTTTTAGCGACCGGAACTTCGGGCGTTTGTTTTTCTATGTCACTGACGCTGCGCTTGCCTTGAGTGATTTGTTCTTCATCAACCAGTAAGCAATAGTCGAGCTGAAAGGGTTGCCAGTTAACATCAATCTCTAATCGAATCTGAATTGCTTTGGTTTGCGATGTGACGCTTGTTGGCGCATCAATAATATCGTCTTCATTAAGCGGTACAGTATGTTGTTGAGCAAGTTCAAACGAGTGAATGTGAAAAGCTTGATCGCTCGCGCTCGCTGACTTTTGTGATACCAGTTGATTATCCCAATATAACTGCTGCCAGCCTGCAATAGAGCCTTCTAGGCGTAAGCGTTTACCAAGACATTCAATATTAAGTAATTCCATTAAGGATTCTCAGAGCTTATAGACGGTGAGTATGCGGGCATTTTGCCAGAGCGCTGTTTGATGCTCAATGGGCAAGGTGATTTTATTGGCTAATAAAGCTGTTCTAATTCAGCAACAGTGGCAATACCTTGTTCAATTGTGGTGAAAACGATTTTTGCACTGCAACAGTGTCCTTGAAACTGACCGAATTGGCGCACCAAAGGCAGCATTTGTAATACGCTTATGGGGAGAGGTTGTTTTACGAGGTGTGGCAGTTGTGCCACACTCGTGTCGACTGAGCTGTGTTCAGGTTGTGGCTTTGCGATAAGATAAACGTCGCCGCTACTGTCAATCAATGTGTCTTGTACGCAAACAGTATATTGATTGGCGCAAATAAAACTTAACCAATCTTGATGATTTGCTAGATACATTAGCTCATCATCTTGATCAAACTTTAAAAATGCTGGCCAATGTATTTGTTGCATAATGTGGCGGTCTCATTATTGAGTGTTGTTCAGGTTAGCGGTTACTGTAATCGTAGGACACTTCTTGATTCACGTTTTTGACAATACATGGGCCATGCTCGCGTTGAGTGCGATTAAATGCATTACCGATGTGGATTTCGACGTTAGTAAAAATGTGCTTTTCAGCTTTGATAAAGTAATGATCAAAATAGCCCTCAACTTCGTTCTGATGTTGAGTGAACTCCACTTCTTCTTTAATTCGCTCAGCTGCCATCTGATTTTTTTGATCGAGCATCATTTTAACTTGTTCAATCATGCCAGCATCGCTTTGCCATTCAGTTTTAGGAGGCAATTTACGCAATCGAGCTTCGAGTTCTAATCCCGCGACTACCATGCCTTTAATGCTATCATCTAAATCTTTAAGTTGTTGTTTTAATTCA
The DNA here is from genome assembly GCF_059758095.1 of Shewanella sp. MF05913. Lineage (NCBI taxonomy): Bacteria > Pseudomonadati > Pseudomonadota > Gammaproteobacteria > Alteromonadales > Shewanellaceae > Shewanella > Shewanella sp. MF05913. The sequence continues at coordinate 98,282 of NZ_JCAYNT010000006.1, read as the reverse complement.
CCTTGGTTCATAGCGCAATAGATTTCTGTTTTGGTGCCAGCCGTTGCGCCAAAAGCAATGGCTCTAATGCCTTTTGCTGCAGTTGCGATACCTCCAATGAGGTCACCTCGTCTTGACTGGGCATCGCTCACCGTAATGCTATCGCCAGAGGTAGTATTGCTATGAAGTAATTGTTTGGTAATTAAAATATTGCCTTGGGCTTCAAGTCGCGAGTATTGCACAAATTGAGCGCAAATTTGTCCGCTTGCTTTTATGCTAGTGCTGAGCTCTTGGTCTTTAATTAAACGACCTATGACACCTTTGCTGATAATCACATCGCCGTGAGCTTCAATACTGGCTGAATCAACAAACCCCATAACAGTCACATCGCCACTGGCTTTGACTTCCATGCCTTCATGTACATCGCCGGTAATGAGAATACTGCCTTTAAAATTGACGTGCCCATAGCGTACATCTACATCTTTAATTTGCAGCATGTCGTCTACTTGCATGCCTTTGCGGTTTTCAACGGGTTGGCCTGACAAGGTTGCAATGAGCTTATTAGGATCTTTCGGGTGCAAGCTGGTGCCGGTACCAGGTTCCATTGGTTTATCTTTTCCAGGAATTTGCTGCAGTATATCTCCGTGAACATTAAACCCCGGCGTGCCAATTGTTGCAGGAACTTTTACCATTAATAGGTCATTGGGTTTCACGGTGATTAATGCACCTAAATTGCGCATATCGACTGAGCCGTCTTCACGCTCTTGTGGTTGCAACAAGCGCTCACGCGCTAACGCCACCTTTCTGGTGATAACTGCATTTTCACCATTTATGGCTGCTTTTCCACAAGCAATGACTCCCTCACAACTTTCGCCAGGAGGCAAAATCGATAAGCGCTGCATTAATGCCATGATTTTTGGCTTGCTTAAGCCCATTTTGATTTTTTTGCTTTTGAGCATATTGAGGATGTCTGGCAGGGTCATGTCTTTACCGCCCCATGCCGAGGTGATTTTCATGCTGGCATGCATTTTATCGTCACTAACAGTGATATTGACCGACCCGTCTTTACGCTCGGCAATCGCAAAAAATAATTCATGATCACCCGGTTTTTGACCACATAACGCGTTGACTTCGGTTATGGCTTTAATAATTGCAGGTTCAATAGGATACAACATGGCAAAGCTGGGCTGGGTGAGTAAAGTATGAATGTCTTCTGCCGACAACGGGCCATGAGTATTGGGAACTACACGGAGTTCTGCTTTTGATTTATCTGCGCTTAGCGCTATGACTGAGGGCTCTAACATAACATCCTTTGTTTTGTTTTTATTTTTATTATGGTTTAAAACGAAGGCAATAGATTAACAGTGAAAATGACCTAAAAGTGTGCGCCATTTTGCCTTTGAATCAATTTAGCTGATATTGAAGTCCATTTCCAGCAGTAAACCTGCATTAACGCTGATGAAAATACAGTTTGTACTTATTATTTTCTGCTAATACATTCACACTGCCAAAATAGGTAGCGATAGTATCTGAATATGGCAAGTGTCGATTAGCCACTATTTGCCAAACACCTTTAGGCGCTAAGCTGCTTGCGCTATGTTTAACAAATTGCGTGGCGATGTCGGTCGTGCTGGTTAATCCATCATGAAATGGTGGGTTAGAGATGATGCCATTAAACTGGCCATTGATTTGATTAAATCCATCAGACGGATACACATTCGCCTGCATATTGTTTGCCGCAAGAGTGAGCCGGCAAGACTCGAGTGCCATGGCATTGATATCAATACATTCAATGTTTAACAGTGGATTTGCTTTGAGTAATGCCGCGCTTATCACCCCGGCACCACAGCCAAAGTCTAATACTCTACCTTGTAGAGCGTCGGGCAAATGCGACAGTAATAACTCGGTGCCTTGATCAAGTCGTTTTTCACTAAATACCCCCACAAGATTGCAAATTTGCATTTGCCCTTGCGGCGTATCAAGGGCGTATTGGCTAACCCAATCAGTCATTGAAAGTGGCGGTGACATTTGGGTTAAATAACAGGTGTAGAGCAAGCAATGACGCGCATTATCTTGCTTTATTGGGGTGGAGAAGTATTCAGGGGTTAATTTAGCGATAGATTTAATACCCCCTTTGTTTTCGCCCACAATCACCAATAAACCGTCTATGGCTAAGTGCTGAGCCGCGAGTTGCAACAAGTAACCCATTAATGGCTTGGCTTTGGGAAAATAGATAATAATGCTATCGTACTTTTCTGTTGTTAGGGCATCAGGGAGTTGATGGCCAAAATAACATTCTAGTGTACTGTTGGCGTAAGGTAACAGTGTTTGGTGGTGGTTAAAATCGAATGCTAATGCGGTGACATGGCTTGCAGACTCTAGGCATTGGCTCGCAAAAGTATCAGCTTCATAATTGAGTATTAATACTTTATGTTGCTGAAATAGTTCACTGTTGCGGATTAATGCTTGAGACGGATTTGTTAGCACTTGAATTACTCATGGTAAAGATTAAATGATTAACAGCCCTTTGCTTGTGTCGCAAAAGGCTGTTTCGAACGATTATGGTTTCGCTGCTGACTCGGGTAGCAAACTAAACACTTTATTGGCAATGTCGATATTGTCTTGGTGGCCACCAAAAAGTCTTGCGCCAGGGCCTGCCGAAAATACTTGTACGTCAACGGCGGTATGCCCGCCGCTTGTCCAGCCTGTGTTTGAACGCACATCAATTAACTTACGCAATGCAATCGTCAGTGGTTCGTTGCCTTGCATGCGTGCATTTTCTAGGGCGGTGTATTCAGTGTCCGAAGGTGTAAAACCAATCAAGGTGGCAATAACGGCTTGCCATTGTTCATCGGCGATAGCACGAGTCGCAATATCATCTGGGCTAGCTTGAACGTTATGCAGCACAGCTGGATTCCATTCGTATTTGTCATTTGCCCCGACAGATAGGCCACCGGTATTATGGTCGGCGGTAATAACCACTAGTGTGTCTTTATTTTCACGCACAAACTGCTCAACCACTTCGATTGCCGCGGCAAACTCGTCCATTTCACCCATTGCGGTTGCAATGTCGTTACTGTGGCCAGCCCAATCAATTAAGCTGCCTTCAACTAATAACACAAACCCTTGTTGGTTTTGTGATAACAAGTCGATGGCTTTTTGGGTCATTTTACTGAGTTTATGGCCCTGTTTGTCGTTAATCGCCCAAGGTAATTGCACATCTGCAAATAATCCTAACACTTTGGGTGATGTTACAGCGTCGAGTTGTGAAAACTCGTTCAGATGTTGGTAACCTTTGGCAGTGAATTGCGCTAATAATGAGGGTGGAAAATACTGTTGGCCACCGCCTAAAATCACGTCAGCGTCTGTGTCCAGGTAGGCTTGTGCTATGTCGATGTAGTTACTGCGACTTTCGTTATGAGCCAAAAATGCAGCCGGCGTTGCGTGGTTAACTTGTGAAGTCACCGCCACGCCAGTAGCTAGGCCAAGGGTTTTGGCTTTTTCCATTAACGTCGTAAGTGGACGTTTTTCAACATCGACGCTAATCGCCCCATTGTAGCTTTTAAAACCGGTTGCCAATGCAGTTGCCGAGGCAGCTGAGTCGGTAACGTAACCACTGACAGAGGCAGGGTAGGTGCTCGACATGCCCACGAGCAGGCGATCAAAGACAGTCTGTTCGATCTCTTCCGTTTCTGGGTTATCGTTATAATAACGATAAGCTGTGGTGTAAGCAGGGCCCATACCATCACCAATCATGATGATGATGTTTTTAGGTCTAGAAGGTCCTGCCGTTGGTACGTTGCTATTTGCTGATCCCGAAACCGCCACAGGACTTATCATTTCATCGCTAGCCATTACGTTTGGCGCACAAAGGTAAGGTATTAACAATAAGCAGCTTATTGAGCGTTTACATGTCGCTAAAAAATCCATGATGAGTCCTAATGGGTTAAGAGTTAATACGCGCTTCAATGGCATCCATTAACATGCCAGTAATATCGACATCAAAGGCGGCTTCAATTTCTTTTATGCACGTTGGGCTGGTCACGTTAATTTCTGTGAGTTTGTCGCCAATGACGTCTAAACCAACAAAAATTAGGCCGCGTTTTTTCAGTTCAGGCCCAATTGCGCGGGCAATTTTCCAGTCGCTTTCAGATAACGGTTGTGCAACACCACTGCCGCCTGCCGCTAAGTTACCACGGGTTTCGCCTTTCATCGGAATACGGGCTAACGCGAATGGTACTGGCTCGCCGTCAACCACTAAAATGCGTTTGTCGCCTTGAGTGATTTCTGGAATAAAGGCTTGAGCCATGGCGTATTGCTGACCATAGCTGGTTAAGGTTTCAATGATCACCCCAACGTTTGGGTCGTCTTTTTTCACGCGGAAAATAGACGTACCACCCATGCCGTCTAATGGCTTAAGGATAATGTCTTGCTTGAGCTGATGAAACGCACGGATACGTTTAGCATCGCGGGTAACGATGGTTTCTGGGGTGAATTCAGAAAACCATGCCGTGAACAGTTTTTCGTTTGCGTCGCGTAAACTTTGTGGCTTGTTAACGATTAATACGCCTTCTTCTTCTGCGCGCTCTAGCATATAAGTGGCGTAGATAAATTCGGTATCAAACGGTGGGTCTTTACGCATTAATACCACATCAAGGTCAGCGAGTGGTGTGTCTACCGCGTCACCTAATGTAAACCAGTCATTTGCATCTTGCTTAACCGATAATGGACGCATGTTTGCCATGGCTTTGCCATTGACCATCGCCAAATCGTGCATTTCCATATAAAACAATTGATAACCACGTGACTGTGCGGCTAACAACATCGCAAAACTTGAGTCTTTTTTGATGTTAATGTCGCTGATTGGGTCCATTACAATGCCGAGCTTAATCATGGATATTTCCTTACTATATGGGGAGATAATATCGACTGGGTACTAGCCAATATCGCCAAATTTAACTTGTAGTGCGGTAATTGCTGTTAGTGATGCCGTTTCGGTGCGAAGCACTCTTGGGCCAAGCAAAATATCAGTAAAATGATGAGTTTCTGTCATGGCGATTTCTTCATCTGACAATCCACCTTCAGGGCCAATTAACAATCTGACTTTGTGATTATCAGCATTTAATTGCAAGCCATTTATACCGTGAGATGCTCTAGGATGTAAATTGAGTTTTACCGCACTGGTTTGTTCTTCACACCATTGAGCTAATGTCATCGCCGGGCGCACAATAGGTACCACACTTCGGCCAGATTGTTCACAGGCACTGATGACAATTTTTTGCCACTGTTGCAGCTTTTTATCTAAACGCTCACCGTTGAGTTTGACCCCACAGCGATCTGAAAATAGCGGTGTAATCGTGGTCACACCAAGCTCTACCGATTTTTGCACGGTAAATTCCATACGATCGCCGCGAGAAATCACTTGGCCTAAATGCAAATCAAGTGGTGACTCACTATTATTTGCCTCACAACTTAAGACCGTAACAGTAATCGATTTCTTACTGACATCAGTAATTTCAGCTAAATAGTCATTACCGTCGCCGTTAAATAAACTGATGTTATCACCATTTTCCATGCGTAATACACGACCAATATGAGCGACACCGTCATCATCCAATTGAACGGTTTGCCCTTGCTGTAGATTGTCTATGGACTGGTAAATGCGTGGAACTCTCATCAGTGGCGACCTTATATAATTAGTGACTCAAATAATAGCTGGGTATTCAATTAACGGATCAAGCCGTTATTTTGGCATTGTTTGAATACAAAATCATTATGATTACCTTGGCGAGCAGCGATTAAGCTATCACGTTGGCATTCTGTTGCCGAAACTGGCTGCATTTTGTCCCATGCGTTAAACAGTTTTTTCTGACTGCTACTGATTTGCAAACCATAGGTTTGCTGCATGTAAAGATAAGTGCGTGCAATTGGGCCGCGTGAACGTGCTGGTGGTTGTACTTTACGACCTTTAAAGTCGACAATCATGGCGCATTGGCCATATTGATCAGGTTTTCCATTCCAATCACTGAAACGATAATTACTGCGGTCACCGTTTACTTCACCGATGGTTGGCACAAGGTTGTGTAAATCGGCTTCCATTTTTTTAAATTGTTCATTGTTTTTGCCGCAATTTTTACGACCGCCATCTTGCCAGCATTGTAGCTGGTGGCCAAATTCCCATGCAGGGACCACATGTTCCCATTCAATTCGGTTTGCGCGGATGATTTGTTTGCGAACTTGATAGCCACAGCTAGGGTGATCGGCTTGCCAAAGCTTGCCACTAATGGCGATGTCGCAACCGCAATAAAAGGTACTGAGAGGCAGTTGTTGATAGATTTTTTTGGCAATTGTTTTAGCTTGTCTAAAGCTACTAGGATGTTCAGCGGCATTGACAGTTGTTGAAAAAATGCCGCATAAAAGCGACACCCCGAAAAGCCAAGAGTGATAGTAAGATAAGCGCAAAATAAACCCTAAAAAGTAAACTAAAAATACAATGTTTGCGGAGTTAATCCGTCATTTTGCGCAGATGGTAAGGCATAGGCTGCCATGACGCAATTGATAATATTTTATGGGGGTATGACGCTAAGTTGTGTCAGATAGGTTGAAGGGTTTGCTTGCAGCGACGACAGCGATACTGTGTTTGACCACGGACCACTCGATTATGGCGTCTTATAGATAATGTGGTGTTGCCACAACCACAAAAATAGTCAAACTGCTGCCCATTCACAGATTGGACATTCAATTGATGGGTGGTTTTTGGTGCCACTCTAAAGGTGGCCGTCATTATGCTTTGCCATTCTTTGCCATGGGGTTTTACACGGCCAAAAAGTTGGTAACACAATAAGTGGCTTATTTCGTGCGGCACGACTTCGCTTAAAAAAGTCTGTGGGTTTTCTGCCAATAACACTGGGTTAAAACGCAATCGGTTTGTTTGTAAGTGGGCGGTACCCGCACTTTTTCCGCGTAAGGTAAATTGCACGATAGGGCGTGGAAATACTCGATTAAAGTGATGTTCAGCATGTTGATAATCGCTTTCAACCTTGGCTAATATTTGCAACTGTAAAGCAGATTTAGCATGGCTAGCTGTTAAATCTGCGTTACGCTGATTTGAAGCCATATTGGCGCTCGCCGATGCGCTTGCTTTATCCAGAGTGGTTCGAGCTCGTAAAGCAAGATTAAATATATTTTTAAGCATGTTCTCATTTCTAAGCTTGAGCTGTTTTTGATTCCAGCCACCAAGCTGTCATTCATTAGCCATTAGCCATTAGCGGTTATTGTTATAAAGACGTTGCCGCTGCAGCGATCATTGCTTTGATTTGCTCAACAATTTCTGCTTCAACTTGAGCATCATAGCCCTTAACTCGTGGAGTATGAATGTGACCCACAGGCAAGTTCAAGTTAAATTGATCGCGCAATAAAATACTGCGGTACGAGATTTCATTCGACAAATATCCACCGCCAGAACCTTCTACCGAAATTTCATTTTGTAATTCTGTTAATGACTTTGCTGAAAATTGACCTCGAGACATCGTTCTAATTTGGTGATTATCGTTCACTGACCAGCGGCCTTTAACTGCCTGCATTAGTTCAACCGGCAATGAAAATTGCACAAATTCTGGGCCATTTAATTTACCATCGTTTGATGTGCCGCCATTAAAAAGTGGCGCTTTAGGATTACGATGACTGGCGCCAGTTAACACGTTTAGATTATCGGGGGCATCAGCACTACGGTTACGCCCAGGAAAACGTTCAATGTCAAAATTGTCGCGGCCCATACTAATGGTAAATAACATATCTAAACTATTATTACGGTAAAACGGGGTCAGTAATGACTCAATAATCCCGTTGTCAAAATCGCCGAATCTAACGGGGATCATCACTGTTTCAATTTGAGCTATTTTGCCATTAACGTTAAAACGATAACCGTCCAAAGCAAGTGCCGCTAACCCTGATGGATTGCTTTGACCAATATTGCGGTCTAGAAAAAACGGATCGAACCCCGTAACCAAAATATTAATGTGAGTGTTAGGATCGAATTCTATATCACTAAATCCACGCGATGACTTTTCAACCGCGTTCACTAGTATTTCGCGCTGCCAATCAGCAATATTAAACCCAGCCCTATCTTGCTTAAGCGTGTTGCGCATACCTAAGCGGCTCCAGTATAAAGAGCGATCGTCATTATGGCCTGATTGCACGTCGCGCACAGCTTGCTGCCATAATCGATGGCCTTGTTGAGCGGCCATTTCTGTGACGGATAGCTCATCGTTTGCTTGCTGTAATTTGACCTCAAGGGTCTCGTTAATGGCTTGGTAGCGGTTGACCACTTGCGGCATAGTTTGACCCGCTTTAGATACCCGCATCTCTTCAATGTTTTTTGGCAGTTGGCCAGCAATGGCGCTATGAGATAAAGTGAGAAATGCCACTGAACTTAACATGAGCAAAGCGTTGCGATTAATCATCACGGTTCCTTAAGGACGAGCATGCCCTTATTTGGGTTGTGTTTAACGATATAAAGTCAAAAACGAGGTCTAATTGACAGTTATAACACAGATATAGTGTTGATTTAATAGTGCACAAGAGACAAACGCTGATTATGTGAACCTTTTAAGTTGCTGACTTAAATTGCATAAGTTTTTTGGCCGTTAAATTTTACAAACACTTTATTCTTAAGGCTGATATTTACGACAAAAATTGCGTAAGTGAACCATACTAAGTCAATAACAAGATATAGCTGAAATAAAGGCTTAGTCGTATATTCATTGTTTGGTTGCTCTGGGGAGAAAGCCAAGCTTAATGACAGAGCCGCAAATGTGTCATGATACTCAATTGAAAAGGTATTCTTTTGGGGGACGCTTTGCATAGATGTGTAGCGTCACTTTTCTGCATATATGGACGTCACATAGTTGGTTATATCTATAGATAAGATGCACAAACTAATCTCCGATTAGTTATTGATGTGCTCACTGTTTCGAAAGGATATCAACATGGAACCATTACTATTGGCAGGATTTCAGTGTAATGAGCTAAATGACGTACTTTCTCGACTGCATTTTAAGCTTCACTACATTAATTCATACGACAAACAACAAATACCTACCGACTGTGCGCTTTGCTTAATCGATCTTCGTAAAGGCAGTATCATTAATGAAGTTAACTACTTGGTGAGGGAACTCGACCCGAGAGTTCACATCATTGTACTCATTGATAAACCTCAGCTTGATAACTCCGAAATCACTACGTTTATAGCCCAATTTGCATGGGACTTTTGTACCAGCCCTATTGATCCAGAAAGATTAGCAAAGTGTTTGGGGCACGGTATTGGGTTATCTAAATTAAAGCAACAACACCAGTCAGCTGAGCCCTATCTTCCGTGTAACGATCCTGAACAACCAGTTATTCAATCTGCTGTGATGCAGCAATTATTTAGGCAGGTCGAGCGTGTAGCGCCTACTGATATCCCGGTACTGATCCGGGGTGAGTCTGGCACCGGTAAAGAATTGGTCGCCACGACATTACATCAACAATCAACGAGAAAAGACGGGCCATTTATTACCGTAAATTGTGGCGCTATGGCTGCAGGCTTAGTTCAATCGGAATTATTTGGGCACGAGAAAGGCGCGTTTACAGGTGCAACGAGTAGCCGAAAAGGTAAAATTGCGCTTGCGGATGGTGGCACATTGTTTCTTGATGAGATTGGTGATTTACCTGCCGAGTTGCAAGTTAATTTACTACGTTTTTTACAAGAAGGACTTTTCGACACTGTTGGTGGCGGTACTCCTCAGTCTAGCGATGTGCGTATTTTAGCGGCAACCCACGTCGATTTAGAAAATGCCATTGATCAAGGCCAATTTAGGTTAGATCTTTATTATCGTTTAAATGGGATTACTATCGAGACACCAAGATTAAAAGATCGACGCGATGATATTATTGGACTTGCAAACCGTTTTGTCCGTGTTTATTCAAATGAATATGGCCTGGCAACAAAGCCATTATCGCAATCAGCTAGCCATGCGTTATTAAATTATCCATGGCCAGGGAATGTCCGCGAATTAATTAATCGTGTGCGCCGAGCGGTAGTATTGAGCGACACGCAGCAAATCAGCGCGCAAAACCTAGAATTAGCCAGTATGGATAAAAAACGACATATTGCATTATCACTTAAAACCTTAAAAGACACTGCTGAAAAGCAAGCATTGCAGCAGGCAATCTTGATTGCTGATGGCCAAGTTGAGTTAGCTGCAAGCTATTTGGATATTTCTCGAGCTACTTTCTATCGATTAATGGATAAACACGGGTTACAACTTACTTAAGCCTATTTTGCTGCTTATTCCTTATTTTACTTTTTGAGTCTTATTGTTGAGAAATAGGCTTAAAATAAATTCTACAGTTAATTCAATCACCTAGATTTATATCATCTCATTGTTAAGACTTCCCTTTGAACGTTGAAAACCTATCAAATTGAAATATATGCCTTTTTTATATTGGCACAAGGGTTGCTATATCCTTGTATCAAGTATGGAAGGAACATCTTATGGATATCATTAGCAAAGTACATTGCAAGCATTTGCAACTGTCATTAAAGCGAGGAATGCAATTAAGCATGTTATTGCTGGCTGCACAATCTCAAGCTGATGATTCGAGTGTTATTGGTTCACATGTATTGCAAGGTGCAGGACGTGCGAGTATTAATCAGGCCGCAGGCGACTTTAATATTCAGTCTAATAGCCATGCAGTGGGATACAGCACTGCTATTAAAACGATTAATTATCATATATTGCCGCAATCAGAATCGGTATCTGATGTGAATAAACAATTTACAACGGTAATAGACAGCCAAGCCTTTGCGCTATTTCAGGGGTTAGCCAGTGTTAATCAAGTGAGTGGTGAGCTCAACATGCAAGCCAATATCGGCAGTGTTGCGATGGATTCAACACTCGAAACCATCATGGGCCAGGGATTAAGTGACTCAGCATTAACCCAGGTGTCGAGCCAATTTGCCCCTTCAACTTATCAATTATCACATTATCAAGCCGAAATTGCTCCAGACAGCTTTCTGGATGCCCAAGGTGTGATGCAAGTTAATCAGATTTCTGGCGATAAAAATATTGCCATTAACCAGTTCTCGTTGCAGTTACCAAGCGGGAATTAATTATCATCGATCGGAGGAAAGGAAGATGAAAAAACTAACTCTAGTGCTAAGTATTGCAGCAATAATGAGTGGTTCTGCATATGCAAATGGAATGACAGAGACAGACAGTAGTGTTGAATTAGATAAAAAAGTAAAAGTGACCAAAAACTTAAGCTACGAAGGTGCCGTGACCATAGAAGGAAACATTTTTGCCGACGGGCTTGGTATGGCAGTCGTTGAAAATGTTCAAGAGTCCAGTGCTAACATGGTTGTGAATTCCTACCATGATAATGAGGCTCAGATTACGGGTAACGCGTTTGAAAATTCAAGCGGTAATATTGGTGTTAACCAGGCTGCCGGTGAGTTTAATGCGCAATCAAATTCTGCCGCTCTCGCAGCAATTGATGCCGGTTTTGCATTTGGTTCTGGTGATGCTGAAATTTTCAGCACACAGGTGGGAGGGTTTAATACTGTATGGAATGACGCTTCAACCAATACATCGACCATCGACGGCGCTTCATTTATGAATGCGACAGGTAATATTGGCGTTAACGTGGCTGCGGGTAATAATAATCTACAAGCCAACAACATGGCTGCATCGACTTACAGTGGCGCATTAGGTGAAGCGAGTGTGTCGAATTTACAGCAAACCGGCCATAATTATTCAGATAATATCAGTGTGGTGCAAGACTCAATAGAATATGCCCAGGTCAACTTTGCTTTAAATGCTGAAGGTACATATGACGGTGCGTCGTATCTGGCTGAAGCTTATTATCCCGAGGTTATCCTAGAGGGGGATGGCGAACATAATAGTGGCGATGGTGTGGTTCGAGGTCATATCGATTTTGATACCCAGAATCCTTCTGGCGCTGAGGTCATGACCTTTAATGAAGAAGGTGATTTAAGTCTGAATGGTACTGTGAGTGGTGTTTTACCATACTTTGTGCAAACCGTGACTCAAAAAACTAACAACTCTTCTATGTTAGCTGGCACTGCTTTCCAGGGGGCGTCGGGTAACATTGGTGTTAACTTGGCAAGTGGTACGGGTAATTTGCAGTCAAATAACCTTTCATTAGCGACCATGAATGCAACACCTGATCTTATTTCTGGTGAATAGCTTATTAATCAAACGTTATGAATAAGGCAGGGGGGCAACCCCCTGATTCATATTATGAGTAACACAACTTCAATAATGATTATCTTATCGGTCGTGGTCAATTTTATTATCCCTTCTAGCAGCTTTGCAGCCAATATCCCTCTTACAGGGGTTGTGCCTGGAATGGGAACCTATTCTAAACCGATACAAAGTATTCGAGAACGCAAGTTTGAGCATGTTATCGAGCAAAAAACTGACTTTTCTTGTGGTGCAGCGAGTTTAGCCAGCTTGTTAAAGTTTGCCTATGACCGCCATGAGATTAATGAGCAAAAAGTGCTTATTGGCATGTTAGAACACGCCGACTTAGGTTTGGTTAAAGAGCAAGGCTTTTCATTGTTAAATATGAAGCGTTACCTGCAATCTCAAGGGTTAAGAGGCCGAGGTTATAAGGTAGGTGAAGCGGAGATGTCGTTATTAAAAATTCCAGCTATCGTCCTGCTTAATGATGGTGGCTATAGTCACTTTGTGGTTTTTCGTCGTCATGACGAAGGTGAAGTGTATTTAGGCGATCCCGCGCTCGGTAATAGAATTATGAGCATGGATGAGTTTAATCAAAAATGGAATGGCGTAGTGTTTGTGGTGATAGGTCAAGATTATCAGCGCGATAACCCTTTATTACATCCAAGGGCTAAATTAACGCTTAATACACTTGATCCATTATCGCCGATGACAGATGCCGAATTGCTCGAATTTGGTTTTTCATATTCAGACATGCTTTAAGGAGGAAGGTATGAAATTAGGCATGATGCTTTTATTGGCTATTACAACTCCCGTAATAGCGAGCCAACCTTCGCTGTCAGTATTTACACACAGCCAAGTGTTAACAGACTTTGAACTAGACTCAATGAAGGGTAAGTACACCAATAATGGTCAAGATTATTACTTTGGCCTACAAATGCAAACTCAATTTATTCAAGATAATGGCGTTCAGCAACAAGTGGGAATGCAAATAGAACTCAGCCAAGTCGATAATCAACCTTCGATAAATATTACGATTAGTGACCCCAACGCCGTTGATAGTCAAAATGGATTCCAGTTAGATTCGTTAGGACAATCTGCTGGTTTACAGCAACGGATTCAAATAGCGGGAAGTGAAAACCTGGCTGTAAATGAGCTCGATATGGCTCAGGGGCGATTAGCGCCATTATTGCAAGGTATTAATATAGCTGTTGGTACGACCTTGGTCAGTCAAAGTGGTGATACTACTTTTTCGGCGAATGCTAATACTGTGGGTTACCAAATTGCACTGGGCACTAGCAATGTGAGTCAAGGGATTAACTATCAAGATGGCAATGGTCAATTAGTACAGAGTATTTTTATTGATGGACTCAATCAAGGAGTGATAAACCAGTCTACAATAAGATATGACGGTATGCCTGTTGGACCAATACAGTCAAATATACTTGGTAGGCAAATCAGTGATTTAACCTCATTAGGTTTTTAATTCATTCTGTACAAGGCAAGGATGTGTTTATGAATAAGAAATGGACCTCAGCAGCCGCAGTTATATTGCCAAGTTTGCTGGCAATGCCTGCGTATGCTGCAGACACTCATTCTCAACCCGCCTCTTTATCGACTTTATCTGAGCAAGATATTGCTGAACTAAAACAGAAGCTAATTCAATTAAACCAGCAAATTAAGTTACAGCAACAAACGATTAATCAGATGGCGCAGCAGGTACTCAAACAAGAGGCACTAATAAGACAAACCACCACAACAGAGGTCGCATCTTCAACTCCACAAACCACTCCGCCAGCGGAGTCGCAAGTAGCACAAAGACCACGAACAGAATCCTCTCAGCAAGCCGAAACTTCAAGTCATGTCTCTGATCGAAAAAAAGCACCTGATAGGGCAAGAAGTACAGATGACGTACTGCAAGAAGCGCATAACGTATTTACCCGTAAGTTTACTATTGAACCTTCATTTACCTACAGTTATTACAGCCGAAAAGATCTCATTCTTAGAGGTTTTTTAGCTCTTGACGCAATATTTTTGGGTAATTTAAATTTGGATCGTATTCGTACTAATACTACTCAATTTGATCTTACTACGCGTTATACGTTAAATGATGAATGGCAGTTCGAGATAGGGTTGCCGTACCTATATCGCTGGAGTCAATATGATTCAGTGGGTGAAGGGAATTCTAGTCAACGTTATGAAACGGCTAAAATTAGTGACGGCCAAATTGGTGATGTTAGCGGTGCTGTTTATTATCGCCTTAATACTGAGTCTTATGATTGGCCAGATTGGGTGTGGAACTTTCGAGTACGCGCACCGACAGGAAAAGATCCATTTGGTATAGCGTTGGAAACCTCGGATTCTGGTAATTTAACTTATCCTACCGAAATGGCTTCAGGTTCTGGAGTATGGAGCGTGTCGACAGGATTTAGTCTAGCTAAAACCTTTGACCCTGCTATTGTATTTTTTAATTTAAATTATGGCGCAAGTTTCAAAGAAGAGTTTGATGATTTATCTGGCGCTGCTGGCAAAAGTCCTGGGGAAATTGATTTAGGCAATTACCTTGATTACAGCTTAGGGTTAGCATTTGCAGTATCTGAAAGAATGAGTTTAAGCATGAGCTTTAATCAACGTTTTTACAGTAAAACCAAGCAAAGACCTGAAGGCGGTGAATGGGAGAAAATACCGAGAACTGACACTAACACGGCCAGTTTAGGCATCGGAGCAACCTTAGCGTTATCGCCTAATTTGTCGATGGTGACATCTATCGGTGCAGGGCTAACGGAAGACTCACCCGATTATCAAATTAGTTTACGCTTTCCTTACCGTTTCTAGTTTATACCTTGATGCAGTTTGATATCGTTATGATTCAAGCTGCATGAAGGTATTATCCCATCATCATTATCCCATCATAGAGTGTAACGATTCCTGGCTGGTATAACGTTTAGTGAAAAAGTCTAAAAAGGCACTAATGTTACTGGCGAGCTGGCGTCGACTTGAATATACCCCGTAGACTTTAAATGATTCCATTGGCCAGTCTTGCAAAATAGGCACTAGGCTGCCAGAGGCTAATTCTTGCTTGCAGCTGGTGTTCGATAACATCGCAATGCCATAATCATCGAGTGCTAATCGCTTTACCATACTGGCACTGTTTACCCGTACTTTACGTTTAAACGTGGCCATCATTTTTCGATTACCTTTACCCAGTGGCCAAATGGGAGCCGATAATGTTGTGCCAAGTAATATGCCATTATGTTGGGCAAGTTCTTGTGGCGTAGCTGGGCTGTTATGTTTTTTAATATAGCCAGGACTGGCAACAAGAATAGGCTGGCGTTCAAACAATAATCTGGCAACTAAATCGGATGACTGTAATGGACCATATTTAATCGCAATGTCATAACCTTCACCCACTAAACCGACATCGCTATCGGTAAACTGAATATCGAGTTCAATGTTGGGATAAAGTCGCATAAAGCTTGAGCATAAATGACCAATAACATCTTGTGAAAATGACACCGGAATAGCAATGCGTAATGACCCTGAAATATCATTATGAGTATTCTCAATAATCGCTTTGGCAGCTTCAATCTCGTGACTAATGGAATCACAATGCTGAAAAAACAGTGCGCCAACTTGAGTCAGACTTAAATTTCGGGTGTCGCGTTGTAATAAACGCACCCCAAGTTGCTCCTCTAATTGGGCAACTTTACGACTTATTGTTGATTTAGGTTGTCCGATGTCTCGTGCTGCTTGGGAGAAACCTTTGGCTCTTACCACCGCTGCAAACAGCATCATACCGTTCAAATCGGGCATTTTAGTCTCACTGTCTCATTTATGGAACAAAGCGTCCAAGGTAGTTTATATGGTAATTTACCTACTAACAAAGTTATATTTACGAGCTATAAAAAATTTCAGAGGCTATATAAGCAGAGGATCTAAGGATGACCAGCAAAAAGCAGCCCGCTAACAAGACTCAAGCACTATCGGCTGACCCACTTTTCTTACAAGCTGAACACTTGGCTAAAGATTTTTCATTATTTCCTGCTCATAACAAGCAGAGTTTATCTGAAGAAGTGAAAGGACTATTAAATGAAGACGCGATTCAAGCTAATTTAAAAAGCTTAGCGTCTTTAGATGTTGACGGTTATGTGACGAAAGTCATTCAACCAACACTGGATAAAAACCGCCCTGGGGCGAAGCGGATGATCGCTGACTTAAAAGGCAAAATTATTGCTGAAAGTCATGCGGGTCCGTTTTACCGTGCAGAAGTGGAACTTAATTTTGGTACTCGTACTCGCCGAATCGGTTTTATCGCTCAAGAGCGTACAACTGCCAATGGCGCGTGGATGCCTGAACATCACCTAGCAGCGTGTAAAGCGATTCGTCACTTTGCCCAGTTGTCGATGCCTATTGTGTACTTAATTGATACACCGGGTGCGGATGCGGGTGAAGTCGCTAACAGCCAAAACCAGGCGCATTCGATTTCTAAAGCAATTGCCGAAAGTACTAATGTCGATGTCCCTACTGTCGGTATTGTGATTGGTGCGGGTTATTCTGGTGGTGCGATTCCATTAGCCGCCGCTAACATCTTATTGTCGGTTCGCGATGGTATTTTCAACACGATTCAGCCGCAAGGCTTACAAAGCATTGCGCGTAAATACAACTTGTCGTGGCAGGAGTGTGCTAAGTCTGTGGGTGTATCGCCAGAAGAGTTATATACCTCTGGTTGTATTGACGGCATTGTTGACTTTTCTCCATCTGATAAAGACGAGCGCCAGCATAATTTACGCCGTGCCATTATTAGCTCAATTGAAGCAGTTGAACGTGCAGCAATCAATTTTGTTCGCGACTCTACCGATTTAAAAGAGCATTACGACCGTAGCTTACAGCGTTTCTTAACGCCGTCTAAAAATCTACTGACGTTAGAAAATAATACCGGTTTGTCGGTTGCAAGTGACCCGACCATGTACCACAACATTTTTGGTAGTGCATATCGTTATTTGCGTTACCTGACGTTGCGCAGTCGTATTCAATCGATTTCTCAAGATCAGTATGGTCGTTTATCGAAAGTAAGCGTGCCAGAAGGCGACTTGTTAGCGCGTATTAAGCAAGAACAAGAGCGCGTATTCCAAGCCTGGTTAACCAACCCAGACAAACTGGTTTACGACGAAGAACTTAATAAGCTTTGGTCTACTTTTAGTACCAAACGTGGTGAGATTTCAACTGAACGTAACATGATTACGCGCTTTATTTTGGGTGAACCAAAAGAGAACTACAAAAAAGCACGTAAAGCATTGTTATTTAACATCGGTTGGTCTTTGTATCACCGCTGGAAAAGTAACGCCGCCAATAACTTTAATGGTTTAATTAAGCATTTAGAGTCTTTACCAAAGTCGGCTACTCAAGCGCCATGGCCTGAGCTAAATCAACTGACGGTTCTGGATATCGTGGTTAACGATGAGCTGCGTGAAGACTTTATTTGGCAGTGTCATAACGTGCTTATTTTTAACGCGTTATATGACAACGTAGTGGGTAGTTTAGCGTCGATTTCTAAAGAAGCGATGATGTCTAAAAGTTTGTCACGCGAATCTGTAGATAAGCTGTTACATAAGTCTATCGACAATGCGCTATCAACTAACGACAAGGCCAATGATAAGAACAAGTTCTATAAGTGGCTTAAATACTTTATGGACCAATCTAACCGTGCAGAGTTATTAACACGGGTAGAGCAATGGAAGAGCGTCGGTTTCCCACAGTTAAACGATTCATTATTCGTTATTTTGACTTACTTTTTCGAACGCTTATTGCCTGAGTATTTCGACAGTGAAGAAGATCACGACAAATACACCGGCACAATTAACCCTGTGCGTATTGGTCGTCGTAAGGATTTCTGGAACCGCTTAACCATGGGTTACCAAGACTTACTGATCCAAAAAGTGCTTCGCGAAGAGAAAAAACAAGGCAAGATGGCCTGGGAAAATGTCATCAAACAGTTCTTTACTAAGTTTGATGAAGTTGATGCCGACAAAATGTCAGCTAACTTGCTTAACTTCCCAGGTTTCCGTTTATCGATTGAAGATGCGATTGATAAAAAGATCCGCCCTTGCGGTCTGATTACCGGTTTAGCTGACTTTAATAACAACGGCACTAAATTACGTGTAGGTGTTGCTGTATCAAATACGGCATTCCAAGCGGGTGCATTTGATATGGCCAGTGCTGAGAAGTTCAGCGCGCTATTAATCGAATGTGCTAAACGTAAATTACCGGTAATTTGTTTTATCAGTTCTGGCGGTATGCAGACTAAAGAAGGTGCTGCGGCGCTATTCTCAATGGCTGTGGTTAACGACCGTATTACGCGTTTTATTCGTGATAATGAGTTGCCAGTATTAATGTTTGGTTTTGGCGACTGTACCGGTGGCGCACAGGCGAGTTTTGTGACTCACCCATTAGTGCAAACCTATTACTTGTCTGGTACGAACATGCCGTTTGCAGGTCAAATGGTTGTGCCGGCTTATCTACCGTCAACTGCAACGCTATCTAACTACTTGTCTAAAGTACCGGGTGCGATGACAGGATTGGTGCATAACCCATTTTGCGAAACATTAGATGCACAGTTATCAGGTATTGATCCGTTAATGCCTTTGCCAACCGCTAAAATTGAAGACGTGATCAGTAAAGCCTTATCTTCACTTGTGCCAGAAGTGGCTGAAGTAGAAGAAGAGATTGTGCAAGACGATCCGCGTGCCTTGATGAAGCCTATCACTAAAGTCTTGGTACATGCGCGTGGTTGTACTGCGGTGAAACTAATCCGTAAAGCACACGATAACAATATTAATGTGGTGTTAGTTGCGTCAGATCCTGACATGACTTCTGTGCCAGCAGATATGCTGAAAGAAAACGATAAACTGGTTTGTATTGGTGGTAACACATCAGACGAAAGTTACCTTAATGCTTATTCAGTATTAAAAGTCGCTGAGTATGAAGATGTAGACGCATTGCACCCAGGTATTGGTTTCTTATCAGAAAGCCCGCAGTTTGCTGCTTTATGTGTGAATAACGGCGTAAACTTTGTTGGCCCTAGCGTGCATTCAATGACGACAATGGGTAACAAGTCTAATGCTATCCATACATCGCAAGCACACAATGTACCGGTTGTTCCTGGTAGTCACGGTATTTTGAGCAATGCAGAGCAAGCGGTAAACGTGGCGTCTGAAATTGGTTATCCTGTGCTGCTTAAAGCGGTACAAGGTGGTGGTGGTAAAGGTATTCAGGTTGTTAAACGCTCTGAAGACATGATTGGCCTATTCCAAAAAACCGCAACCGAAGCCGCTGCAGCATTTGGTAATGGCGACTTGTATTTAGAGAAATACGTTACCTCATTGCGCCACATTGAAGTGCAGTTATTGCGTGACAAGTTTGGTAACACCAAAGTGTTGGGTATTCGTGATTGTTCAGTACAGCGTAACAACCAGAAAGTGATTGAAGAATCAGGTTCTACAATGTTACCTGAAGAGCTGAAACAACGCGTGATGGAATACACTCGTGCGTTAGGTGATGCGACTGATTACATGGGCGCAGGTACTGTTGAGTTTATTTATAACCTTGACGCAAATGAAGTGTACTTCATGGAAATGAACACACGTCTGCAGGTTGAGCATCCAGTAACAGAGGCCACCTCTGGTATCGACATTGTGAGTGCACAGTTTGATATCGCTGCCGGTCGTTCAATTGAGAAGCTAGAGCCTGTTGATCAAGGTTATGCTATGGAAGTGCGTGTCACAGCAGAAAAAGCGGCGTTAGATAGCCACGGTATTCTGCAGTTGATCCCTAACCCAGGTAAAATCACTGAGTGCGTTATTCCACAACGTGACGACGTAGAAATTATCTCGATTGCTGAAGCCGGTAAAGAGGTGTCGCCATATTACGACAGCTTAATTGCCCAAATTATTATTCGTGGTAAAGATCGTGCCGATGTCGTGACTAAAATGTACGCTTACTTAGACAGTGTAGTCATTAAAGGTATTGCGACTAACATACCGTTGTTGAAGTTGATCCTCAAAGATCCTACTTTCAACGAAGGCGTATATGACACTAACTACTTGCCACGTTTAATGGCTGAGTTAGACATTCCAGCATTGATTGCTGAAATGGAAGCCGCTGCTGAAGCCATGCCAGTTGATACTGAATCTTTACGTGTTGGCGAAAGTAATGAGCTTAAAGTGTTGGCACAAGGTGCCGGTATTTTCTATACCTCTCCAGCGCCAGGTGAAGCTGACTTTGTTAAAGAAGGTGACATTGTCACGGTTGAGCAAAATTTAGCGCTAATGGAAGCGATGAAGATGTTCTCTCAGGTCACGTTAGCCGGCTTTAACCGTCAAACAGGTGTGCTGTATCCTGAAGATCAAAAATATCGTATTGAGCGTATTCTCAATAGCAACGGTCAACAAGTCTCGCAAGGTGACTTATTGTTTGTGATATCGCCTGTAGAGGCATAAATCAAACGTTTGAACGTTGAATAACTTACCCGCCACTTGGCGGGTATTTTTTTGTCATGCTTTTATTTGTTTATACTACACTTCTAACAATATAAATTAATTGTTGAAATGTCATTGGATGTGAGTAGTGTTAAATCATAAGGGGCTGGTATTACTTGGTGCGTTAATAACAAGCGTGTTTGTTGCTCTTGGTGTGGCATCACCCGCCTTGGCGTATACAGAAGCGGCTAACTCGGCTACCGCGACAGATGACTATGTGGTTCGTTATTGTGTTGACCCTGATTGGTTACCTTACGAGGCCATTATCGATGGGCGTCATACCGGAATATCATCCGATTACCTTAAATTATTGACAGACTATACCGAACTCAGTTTTGTGCTAGTGCCGACATCATCATGGCGACAGAGCTTGGAGTTACTTCAGCAAGGGCAATGTGAACTCACCCCTATGTTGAATCAAACTCCCAAACGCGACCAATACCTGCTATTCAGCGACATCTTTTTTAAATCCCCTAATGTACTAGTGTCACTCAAAACTCAGCCATTTCTGCAAGGTTTTGAACATATCGGTCAACGTACTCTCGCCATTCCAAAAGATTACCGCCTTGTTGAATACATTCAGCAGTTTTATCCCAAAATTAATACTGTGTTAACCAGCAATGAACGTGAAGGCTTAGATAAAGTGGCTCAAGGTGAAGTGGATGTGTTTGTTGGCTCGATGTTTTCAGTTAATGCCTATATCCAGCAACAAGGGCTTTCCTCATTAAAAATAGCCGGTTGGGGCGGTCCAGAAGATGAATTGCGTTTAGGCGTGATTCATTCTAAACGTGCTTTACTTGATAAAATCAACACTGGCTTAGCCAAGATTACTCATGCTGACCACATTTCAATTTATAAGAAATGGCATAACATTACCGTGGTGGAAGACATCGACTACAGCTTGGTTTTTCAAGTGTTGGGCGTCTTGGGGCTGTTTATCCTCTTTTTACTTTATCGCACTATTTGTGTCACTAAGTACAACTTACATCTCACAGCAAACAACAACGAGTTACAAAAGCTACAGCATGAATTAGAAAGAAAAAACAGCGATTTAGATTTTTTAGCGCAACACGATCCATTAACTAAATTGTACAACCGTCATTATTTCAACCAAACCTTTTTGAATGATGATCGTGAATATGGCAATGATGGTGTGAGTCTTATTATAATCGATATCGATTTTTTTAAAGCGATTAATGACATGCATGGCCATGCAATGGGCGATAAGGTATTAGTACAGGTTGCTCAAGTGTTGCAAGTATCGGTACGCGACGGTGATGTCGTTGCACGCTGGGGAGGCGAAGAGTTTGTGATTGTATGCAAGCATATGGATTTGCAAGGTGCGGCTGAACTTTGTCAACGGATAACCAAAGAGTTAAGTGAATTTTCATTCCATCAAAAAATCAAAGTGACTTGTAGTTTTGGTGTGGCGCAATTAAATGAACATGAGGCGATTCAAGCCTGTTTCGAACGTGCCGATATGGCCCTGTACAAAGCTAAGCAATCTGGGCGCAATCAATATTGTTGTGCATAAGATATTGCTGTGTATAAAAAATTGTTGCACATAAAATAGTTACTTAAAATGCAATGTTATTTATTGAGTAAGGCAAACAATGAATACGAGATACTTCAGCATAAAATAACAGCGCCGAACGTTGTCACATCGTTAATATCATTTCGCGACCATGACACGATATTGAGTCGCCGTTGTGTTGGTTGAGACTTGGTGAAGGGGGGATTTCGGTTTTATGTTAATTATTACTGGGTTATTCGGTGCTAAGCCGATTAAGCCAAATAGCGATATCATCGCATTTTGACATTGATGAATGCAGGTTAATTCTCGCAATAAAAGTTAGACATTACATGGCCAATTATTTAAGCCGGTAAATTCTCAATATCAGCAAGTCATTCATTAGCATCGAGCATATGAATCACTGTTCTTTGTAGACCATATCTGAGTGCTCATTTACGCAAAATGAGCTTATTGAAGTCCTTTTTCATTGATAATGGTTTATTTCGGTTTTTTTAGGTTAAATCTTCAATAGATTAAAAAATAATCTATTATTTTTTAATCTATTGTTTTATAGAAAATAACTTGTATTTTTTAGGGTTTTTTTAACTAAAAACAAATAAATATTGCACCAGCCATTTGCGCCCAGCAAGGTTCCAATTTACAATATGCGCCTTAATAACCTGATGTGCGGTGTGTCGGTTCTTTTTCGCATGCTCCGTCTACTTCTTAAACTAATCATTAAAGTTGAATCATGACCGAATTATCCAAATACAGAAACATTGGTATCTTCGCTCACGTTGACGCGGGTAAAACCACGACCACCGAGCGTATCCTTAAGCTAACCGGTAAGATCCACAAGATCGGTGAAGTACATGATGGTGAATCAACCACAGACTTCATGGAACAGGAAGCTGAGCGCGGTATTACCATTCAGTCTGCAGCAGTAAGCTGTTTCTGGAATGATCACCGTTTTAACGTTATCGACACCCCAGGCCACGTTGACTTCACAGTAGAAGTATATCGTTCGCTTAAAGTGCTTGACGGCGGTATCGGCGTATTCTGTGGTTCAGGCGGCGTTGAGCCACAATCTGAAACCAACTGGCGTTATGCTAACGATTCAGAAGTTTCGCGTATCATCTTCGTAAACAAGTTAGACCGTATGGGTGCTGACTTCTTACGTGTTGTTAAGCAAACTAAAGACGTTTTAGCGGCTAACCCATTGGTTATGGTTCTACCAATCGGTATCGAAGACGAGTTCTGTGGTGTTGTTGACCTACTAACTCGTAAAGCGCACATTTGGGATGATTCTGGTTTACCAGAAAACTTCGAAATTAAAGACGTGCCAGCTGACATGGTTGACATCGTTGAAGAATACCGTGAAATGCTAATCGAAACTGCTCTTGAGCAAGACGATGACCTATTAGAAGCTTACATGGAAGGCGTTCAACCATCTATTGAAGATGTTAAGCGTTGTATCCGTGCTGGTACTCGTACAATGGCTGTGTTCCCAACATATTGTGGTAGCGCATTCAAAAACAAAGGTATGCAGTTATTGCTTGATGCCGTTGTTGATTACTTACCTGATCCAGTTGAAGTTGATCCACAACCGCTAACTGACGAAGAAGGTAACGAAAATGGCGAGTTCGCAATCGTTGATGTAGATGCTCCGTTTAAAGCATTAGCATTCAAGATTATGGATGACCGTTTTGGTGCATTAACATTCGTACGTGTTTACTCAGGCCGTTTGAAGAAGGGTGACACCATCCTTAACTCATTCACTGGTAAAACAGAGCGTATCGGCCGTATGGTTGAAATGTATGCTAACGAACGTATCGAAATTGAATCAGCTCAGGCTGGTGATATTATCGCTATCGTTGGTATGAAGAACGTGCAAACTGGTCACACTCTTTGTGATCCTAAGCACCCATGTACTCTAGAAGCCATGGTATTCCCTGAGCCAGTAATTTCTATCTCTGTAGCGCCAAAAGATAAAGGCGGCAGTGAGAAAATGGGTATCGCTATCGGTAAAATGATTGCAGAAGATCCATCTTTCCGTGTTGAAACAGACATCGATTCTGGTGAAACCATCCTTAAAGGTATGGGTGAACTTCACTTAGACATTAAAGTAGACATCCTTAAGCGTACTTACGGTGTTGAACTAATCGTTGGTGAGCCACAAGTTGCTTACCGTGAAACTATCACAGCAGAAGTTGAAGATAGCTACACGCATAAGAAACAGTCTGGTGGTTCAGGTCAGTTCGGTAAGATCGACTATAAAATCCGTCCAGGTGCTGCAAACACAGGTTTTGTGTTTAAGTCTTCTGTTGTTGGTGGTAACGTTCCAAAAGAATTCTGGCCTGCGGTTCAGAAAGGTTTTGGTAGCATGATGAACACCGGTACTATCGCTGGTTTCCCAGTGTTAGACGTTGAATTTGAATTAACTGATGGTGCATTCCACGCAGTTGACTCTTCAGCAATCGCGTTCGAAATCGCTGCTAAAGGCGCGTTCCGTCAATCTATCGCTAAAGCTAAACCACAACTTCTTGAGCCTATTATGAACGTTGACGTGTTCAGCCCAGATGACAACGTTGGTG
Source organism: Shewanella sp. MF05913 (assembly GCF_059758095.1). Classification (NCBI taxonomy): domain Bacteria; kingdom Pseudomonadati; phylum Pseudomonadota; class Gammaproteobacteria; order Alteromonadales; family Shewanellaceae; genus Shewanella; species Shewanella sp. MF05913. Next base: position 73,417 of record NZ_JCAYNT010000006.1, on the reverse strand, counting down.
ACGTAATTGGTGACCTTAACCGTCGTCGCGGTATGATCAAAGATCAAAACGCGGGTATGACTGGTGTTCGTATTAAAGCTGACGTACCGTTATCAGAAATGTTCGGTTACATCGGTTCACTACGTACTATGACTTCAGGTCGTGGCCAATTCTCTATGGAATTTGCTCACTACTCACAATGTCCTAACAGCGTATCTGAAAAAGTAGTTGCTCAAGTTAAAGAGCGTAAGGCTGCTGAAGCTAAGAAGTAATTCTTAACTTCCCGCTGATAAAAACCGTTGCTTAGGCAGCGGTTTTTTTATGCCTGCGATTTAGCGCTTCATAGCAAAGGATTTTCAGGGTTAGCTGTATTTGGTGTACTGAGCGATAGTAACGCTTGTGCAGGTGGTGTAAGCGGAAGGTTTTGACGCCATATTAAGGCGAGATCCCAAGTCATTGCAGGTTGCATTGGTTTGAACACTAATTGACTGGCCGTTAAGCGTTGACAAATCGGTTCGGGTAATATCGCTACACCCATATTGGCCTCAACCATTGCGGCGATAAAATCCCATTGACCACTCCTAAAAGCGATATTGAGTTGCACACCAGCTTTGCGGCTGAGGCGATTAATTAATTTGGCCAACGAGAAATCTTCGTTGTATAAAATAAATGGATATGACGCAAAGTCGTGCCACTTAATTTCTGCTTTATCTGCTAATGGATGCCCTACCGGAAGGCAGGCAAGTAAAGGGTACTTCGTCAGTAGTTGGCTCGACAACTCAGTTTTGTGGGTTGTAGGAAGTGCAGTGAAGGCGATATCAAGGCTATTGTTGATCAAGGCTTGCTCACAACCAAAACCGCCATATTCGTACATCTGTAATTCTATACCAGGGTATTGTTGGCGATAACGGGTTAATAATCCAATAATTAGACTGCTCATCATAGGGCAAACCCCTAGTCGCAATTGTCCCGATTTAAGGCCGCGTAAATTACTCATATCCTCTTGTAAGCGATGCCAATGACCTAATATCTCTTGTGCACTTTGAGCAAATAGACGCCCGGCTGGGGTTAACTCCACCTTTTGATTATTACGAATAAGCAATTGTTCACCGAGGCTATCTTCTAAGCGCTGCACCACTTTGCTCAATGTGGGTTGAGTCATAAAACATTGTTGCGCTGCTCTGGTGAAGTTTTCGGTTTCTACTATCGTGAGAAAACAGCGTAAGGTCTTGATTGGTATATTCATGCTTAAATGGAATCTAGGTTAAGGTGATTATTCATTTTACTGATAAACCGTAAACGATTACTTTGAACTTGTTAACATAACGGAGTAACAGTCATGAAATCAATTTCGAGTTTATGGGTTGGCGCATTGTGGCAAGCAGCAATGCCAGAAGTGAATGAAGTGCAATCTTCAAATGCATCACAAACGGCAGCAGAGCCCAATTCACAAGCCGCACAACAAGCACCGCAAACCATTAACCCAGCATAAGCTGGGTTTTTTATGGGTATTGTTAAATAAATCATAACAATAAAAAAGCCGCTTGCAATGCAAGCGGCACACGTCATCATCGGGGGGAGGGAAGTTGACTAGTTAAAGGTGTTTTCGACCAGTTGCTGTTTATTTTCAGCTTGTGGTACATGGCACTGATCGCAAAAATAATACATGCCTTTTACGGTGCCTTTGTCATCCAGTACGTGCGATGTATCAACGGGTGTCGCCTTCATACGCTTCGCTTTATCCCAACTGTGGCAGCTTAAACAACCATTTTTATCAGTGCTGATTGAGTAGGTTGCTTTATGCGGAATAATTGGCGGTTGATGCACAAAAGTACGTTCAATCGACTTACCACGATTTGGATAAACAGGCATAGCATCTGCGGGACGAACATCGGTAATTTGTGACTCACCTGCGAGTGATGACAATTTTACTGGCTCAGGATTAGCATGTGCTTGTTGACCTGAGTAAGCGCTAATCGCTAGCATTATCGCAGCTAAAGTGATTAATTTTTTCATAACGGGCTCTCCACCTTAAGAGGAATTCTGTTCGAATATTTTGAATTAAATCGGTTTTCATATTGGAATACGCGCGGTGCACAAACATCAATACAACGGCCACACAAGGTACAATCACTGTCGAGTATAAGCGCTTGGGTACTGCCTTTTTTGAGGACAGGTTTTAATACCTGACGCTCAGGGCAAACAGTAAAACAATCCATACAGTTGTTGCATGCCTCGGCACGCACTGCGGCAACTTTTACCGGACTCACTTTACCTATTAGTGAAAATAATGCCCCTGTTGGACACAAGTGGCTACACCAAGCTCGTTCAACCACAAAGGTGTCGAGCAAAAAAATCACGACCAATATCCACAATCCACTGCTTGCACCAAATAATAGCGCGCGGTAGACAACAGGTACTGGGTTTAACCATTCCCACACAGTAAAACCGGTGAAAATAGGCAATATCAACACAAGTGTTAGCATGTAATAGCGCAGGTTTTGCGGTATTTCGCTGGTGCGAGGCAATGATAATGTTCGCCTAACCCAACTTGCCAAATCGGTGATGATATTCACTGGACATACCCAACTGCAAAATACTCTTCCGCCTAATAGAGCGTAGAGGCCAACAACGATGATGGCTCCTAGTAATAAGCTTAATTCAGGCCAATGGCCACTCATAAGCACTTGCAATGTGGCTAAGGGATCACTTAATGGGACAGTGTCCAGAAATAAACTGCTTGAGAGGTTTCCCTTAAAAAGCCACAGTCCCAAAAAAGGGCCAATGGCAAATAAGCTCAATACGCTTAATTGCGACAGTCTGCGAAGAATAAGAAAACGATGTGATCGCCACCATCCTAATTCTTCAACCGCAGCACTCGCAAAGCGTGTAGCTGATTTAGAGGTTGAGCTATGTTTGCTGCTCATAGTGACAACCCCTTATTTAACATCTCAAGTGTGGTTTCTTCTGTGTGTTGGTAAGTGTCATGAGCTGCCGATTTGCCCATTGCGATATGGCTTGGTAATACTTTTATCACTGCGAGTTCTGTCACGCATGCATGTTCGCATTTACCACATCCCGTACATAAATCTGGGTTTATAGTGGGTAAAAACATGGCATGGTGGCCGCTTTTTTCATTACGTTGCAGTTCTAGTGTGATGGCTTTATCGATTAGCGGGCAAACCCGGTAACAAACATCACAGCGTAAACCTCTATAGTTAAGACAGTTTTTCTCATCTATCAGTACTGCGATGCCCATTTTTGCGTCGTCGACATTTTCCAGTTTGTGATCAAGCGACCCACTTGGGCAGGCTTTAACACATGGAATGTCATCACACATTTCGCAGGCAATGTCACGCGCAGTAAAGAACGGTGTACCCGTTGCCGCGCCTTCAAACCAGCGAGCCAGTTTAAGGGTGTCGTAGGGGCAAGCCTCTACACACAGGCCGCAGCGGACACATGCTGATAGAAAGTCGTCTTCTGCCAATGCGCCTGGCGGGCGAATAGCAAATGGGTCAAGTTGTCGGGACTGGGTAGCAACCGTAGTTAATCCCAAACCGACCATGCCCATTACACAACTGGCTTTTGCCGTTGTGGCAAGAAATTGTCTGCGGTTAACACCGTTGACGCTTGCTAATTTGCTATTGGCTTTGCTCATAACATGACTTTCCGTTTATGCACTAGAGTATTGATTAAGCTTTCATGACTTTTACAGGACACTTCTTGAAATCTGTCTCTTTTGACAGCGGATCGGTCGCATCAAGTAATAGCTTGTTAACTAATTGGCGCGCATCGAAAAACGGCATAAAGACGACGCCTCTAGGTGGTTTATTACGGCCTTTGGTTTCAACACGCGTTTTGACTTCGCCGCGAGGTGACGCCACGACAACTTCGTCACCGCGTTGCAAACCACGTACTTTAGCGTCTTCTGGGTGCATAAAGATTTGAGCATCAGAATATGCGCGTTGTAATTCAGGTACACGAGCGGTCATTGAGCCTGTGTGCCAATGTTCAAGTACTCGACCCGTTGACATCCATAGGTCATATTCTTTGTTTGGCTCTTCTGCTGCTGGCTCATAAGGCAGAGCAAAAATAACCGCTCTTCCGTCTGGTTTACCGTAGAAGTTGAAGCCTTCGCCTGCTTTAACATACGGATCGCTACCTTCAACAAAGCGACGCAAGGTTTCTTTACCATCAATGACGGGCCAGCGCTTACCACGGTTTTCATGGTAGTTGTCAAAGGCGTCTAAATCGTGGGCATGGCCGCGACCAAACTGGGCGTATTCTTCGAAAATCCCTTTTTGTAGATAGAAGCCAAAGTGCTCACTTTCATCGTTATAGGCACCTTTGCATTGCTCTTTCGGGAATTTGTTGATTTCACCGTTAGCAAACAATATGTCGAATAAGGTTTTATCTGCCACATCTGGTTGCTTGGCTATTAACTCTGCAGGCCATACTTCTGACACTTTAAAGCGTTTTGAGAATTCAACTAACTGCCATAAATCTGAAGTCGCGCCTTCTGGTGGCTTAACTTGTTGATGCCAAAAATGGGTGCGGCGTTCAGCATTACCATATGCGCCTTCTTTTTCAACCCACATCGCGGTAGGTAAAATTAAATCAGCTGCCATTGCGGTAACGGTTGGGTATGGGTCAGACACAACAATAAAGTTTTCTGGGTTACGGAAACCTGGGTAAATCTCATCGTTGATATTAGGACCGGCTTGCATGTTGTTGGTACACATGGTCCAGTAACAATTCAATTTGCCATCTTTCAACATTCTGCTTTGCAATACCGCGTGATACCCAGGTTTTGCTGGAATAGTGCCAGCAGGTACTTTCCACAGCTTTTCAGTGATTTCACGGTGTTTGTCGTTATTAACTACCATATCGGCAGGTAAACGGTGAGAGAATGTTCCTACTTCACGCGCGGTGCCACAAGCAGATGGTTGGCCAGTAAGCGAGAATGGACTGTTGCCAGGCGTGGCAATTTTTCCGGTCAATAAGTGGATGTTGTACAGCATGTTATTTGCCCATACACCACGAGTATGTTGGTTGATACCCATGGTCCACAAACTCATGACTTTTTGTTTCGGGTCGGCATAGACTTTGGCCATAGTGATAAGGTTTTCAACCGGAACACCACTCATTTCTGATGCATATTCAACAGTATAAGTACTGACAAATTTGGCATACTCTTCAAAACTAATCGGTTTAGCACCACCATCACCTGGGTTTTTCGCATTCTTTTCTAATGGGTGTTCAGGGCGTAAACCATAACCAATGTCGGTGACACCAAGGGCAAAGTTAGTGTGTTTACTCACAAAGTCTTTGTTCACTGCATTGTTTTGAATAATGTAATTAGCAATAAAGTTTAAAATCACAAGGTCAGTTTGTGGTTTAAAAATCATTGGGTTGTCGGCTAAATCGAAGCTGCGATTTTCGTAGGTCGATAACACATGCACTTTTGCATCTTTGTGGCTTAAGCGACGGTCAGTTAAGCGAGCCCATAAAATAGGGTGCATTTCTGCCATGTTAGCGCCCCAAAGCACAAAGTTGTCGCCAGCTTCAATATCGTCATAGCAGCCCATAGGCTCATCGATACCGAAAGTACGCATAAAGCCACCTACAGCAGATGCCATACAGTGACGCGCATTAGGGTCGATGTTGTTAGTTAAGAAGCCTGCTTTGTGAAGTTTAGACGCAGCGTAACCTTCCCAAATTGTCCATTGACCAGAACCGAACATTCCGACAGAGGTTGGGCCTTTTTTAGCAATACTGGCTTTCCATTTTTCAGCCATGGTGTCGAATGCGACATCCCAGCTAACAGGGGTAAAGTCGCCTTCTTTATCGTATTTGCCATCTTTCATTCTGAGTAATGGCGAGGTAAGGCGGTCTTTGCCGTACATGATTTTTGATAAAAAGTAGCCTTTAATACAATTTAGGCCTTTATTGACTGGGCTTTCTGGATCGCCTTTAGTGGCAATCACTTTGCCATTTTTAGTTCCAACCAATACGCTACAGCCAACACCACAGAAACGGCACGGGGCTTTATCCCATGTAATGTCAGTTTTGCCTTCTGCGGCGTGAACCATATTAATTGGAATAGCGATACCCACAGCCGACGCTGCTGCGGCAGCGGCGTTGGCTTTTAAAAACTCGCGACGGCTTATGCTCATGGTGTTCCTCACTCTTAGAATGTTGTTCTTGGTGCGTGATAGTCATTGGAGGTGACGTGATGAAAATAAGTCTAGACCTTACTATTGGTATGGGTATACCTCTGAATGGGTATAGTGGTTAATAGTTGTTCAAGGTCACATTTTTTCGCGTGATGTAAATCTCATTTTAACAATTAGGCAGATCCTGTTTTAGCAATCGCTTGTAAAGCTGGTGTTATCTGAGATGTAGGTTTTAGCTTTGATTGAAATGCAGGTTATCTTTTCAGTGCGGCTTTTGTGGACACTTAAGTATCCTAGAATGGCAGGTGAAGAGCTCTTTATAGGTAGGCTTGTTAGTGAAGCAGTTAACGATACCCTGTAAGCTCCATGTAACCTTGGCCTTGATGACTCCCTTGGATATTAATGGGTCCTTCCCAATAAGAGGTTGATACCTGCATGTCGCTATTGGGATTAACGGCTTGAGTGGTTACATCTATTGCCTCACTGTTAATTCGGATGCGCCAAGCAATAGGGTGGTTACCCAGGGCTGTTTGTTGCCACTGTGTAGGTTGCATATCAATATCATTTGGGTTGTCGCGACTATTAATATTTCGGCCGCTACCATCGGCATACATACGCCTGGCGCTGAAGAAATGGTCTTGTTCTGTTTCGCCGCGCAATCTAAATGCCATTAAGGTTGAGTTGTCATTGAGTCGCAACGAAAACCAGTCCCACCCTTGTTGAGCTTTAGTGAGAAATTGCGAGCTCCATTCACGATCTAACCATGCTTTACCGCTAACTGTTTCGGTGACACCGTGGCGTGTAATCTCACCGGTCACGTCAATAAAAGGTTGGCTGTAGTAATAAGATGCTACAGCTTGGTCGGCACTTTTACTGCTATAGCCATTATCGCCCTGTAATTGTAATGGCTGTTGACTACTCAGTTGCAGTTGATAATTAAAGGTATCGTTGTTTACCGTTAGCTGAGCTGGGAACAAATCATCAGATTGGCTTAACCATTGCCAATTTTGCAGACGAACTTCAAAGGGCGACGGGTTAACACTGGCTAATTTTGGATGTCCCCGAGACCACTTTTCGGCAATAAGGTGCTCATCTTTAGAGGTTATCGCAGCATGCGCCATATAGAGTTGATTCGTCTTCCAGTCGTGACTATTTTCTGCTTTATTCGCTGATGGTGGCGTCATACCAATCCGAAATTGAGTCCATTGCACCCCAACATTTTCACCTTTCGCTGTTGTTAAATTGGCTGTTAAATACCACCATTCAATTTTAAAGTCGTTATGGGCAGAATGGTCCTGCGGAAACTGTAAGCTTTTACCTTGAACAACCTCTTTGTAGCCCGTAGATGACTGTGTTGACATGGTGCTAATAGTGGTGGCTTTGTGGTTTGTGTCTTGCTCAGGCGCGCAAGCTGATAAAAATAGCGACAAACCAATAGTGCTCAAACCTATCGCGGCCAAACTTAAGCTGCGTATTTTGTTATCAGTAACAGAGATCATAGCGCTTCCTGTTGCAAGCTTGAAATCAGAGGTTTTCGGGTTTGCCAGTATAAAGGTAAGCTTACTGCCAATAAGCAGCTCACTACCGCAATGACGACAACTTGCACATAGGCTGCCCAGTCCCAAACCATTGCGATACTCCAGCCAAAAGCTTGTAAAGTCACTTTATGGATCAGCAGATAGCCCAACAATGCGCCTGTTGGCAAGGCAACTAAACAGGTTAACAATACGATAAACAGCATTTGTACTATCACCATCATCCGCAACTGGTTACGACTAACACCGAGTGCATACAAGCGTGCTAGCGGTGCTTGTCTGGCTTGGGTTAGCATTACGCAGGCACTGAATAAACCAATCGCGGCAACCATTAACGTTAAGCTATTGAGCACGACAGTAATCGAGAAGGTTTTGTTAAATATGGTAATGGCTTCGGTTTTAATCCGTTGCTGGCTGTACATATAAGCAGACGATAAGTTAAGTTTTTGGCTAATGCTATTTTGCAATGTGGTGAGTTCACCTTGGTAAGTGACAGCCAAACTGATGGGCTTAGCCGGCAAAGGTGATTGTTGCCATAATGGCTGGCTAATAATGACTTCACCTTTAGGATTACCATAATCGTAATAAATCGCGCCTATGGTTAATGTATGTTGCTGTAATTGCGATAGTTGAACCTTATCGCCAATGTCGAGATGATATTTTATCGATAAGGGCTCACTTATCATGATGCTATGACCTGCAGTAAACGTCGGCCAAAAGTCATCAGCGGTTGTCTTGAATACTGTGGTGTCAGTTAACGATATATGGTCGCGACTCACCAGGTTAATAGGGATGAGTGTTTGCGGTGTTTCGGCACGATTTAGATTGCTGTCAACGGTCCATTGCTCATATACCGCATCAACCTTTGGATCGTTAGCTAATAGTAAAATCAATGTATCGATTTGATTCGGATTAGGCCGAATATACAAATCAGCATGCAGGCGTGCATCGAGCCATTTTTTTAAGGTAATTTCAAAACTACCCACTAAAGTATTCATGGCGATATTGGCACACAACGCCAGTAAAATGGCCATCATGGCGAGGGCAAGCGGTGCGATAATCTCTTTGGTTTCGGCAATCACATATTGCCATAAACCTTTAGGCATGGCTGGCGTGAGTAAATTCACTACCCAATGTAGGCATTGCGGCAGCAGCAATGGAATGGCCACCACCAACATACCTAATAATACCAGACTATGACGATATTGTTCAGTAAAGGCGAAAGCCACGGTACACAGCAATAACAACAAAACCGCGATGATAAACTGGCGTCGGTGGATGATATTAAATTGTTTATTTTGCGGTTGTTTTTGCGCTCCTTGCGCAAGCGGTGTATTTATCAAGCTGATGAGCATTGGAATGCAGGCTGCAAACGCGGCCGATAACGTCAGAATGAGTGCTTGGGCAAACCACTGCCACTGCCAATTCCCGGGTAATAATTTTGCGCCGTATAACTGCTCTAACGTAAGCGCTACCATAGGCTGCAACCATTGTGACAGTTGCAAACCCACAATAAAGCCTAATACACAGCCAATAAAAACCAAGGTAATAATTTCAATACTTAGGGCTAGCATCACGCTGCGGCGATCGAGTCCTTGTTGCATAATTTGCACTAACAATTTTTGACGTTTCATTAAGCTGTAACGCACGCCGTTATAGGCAATAAATAAACCGACAACAAACGCGAGCATGCTCATGGCATCAAGGTTTAAATGAAAACTTGCCGTTAAAGCGTTGAGTGATTCACCTTCGCTGGTTTTGGTTGAAAAGTGCAGTGTAGTGGTGTCGAACCCTGCTTGAGTCAGTGTTTGATTGAGGCGGGCAATAAGCTGGTTATCGGTTTCTGTTTTATCGGCGCTAAATACGGCAATATAACTCAGCTTTCCTTGCATATTGAGCAATGGTTGCGCGAGTGAAATATCGGCGAGTAGGGCAGAGCCTAATCCCCACTGATCATCAATCGTAATGATGTCTAAAGGCATATTATTTAGCGTAATGCTTTGCGATTGATTGGTCACCTTGCTGATGCGATCGCGCTGGCTGGCAGACATTAACACTTTAGCTTGGCCCGACAATAATTCGGCAAGGGGAATATTAGCTGAGGCCACTGATGTGTTTGCTTGCTCATCTTGGGCTATGCCGCTGCTTATTGCGGCAATAATATCGCTACTATTGACTCGCCATAATCTGCCTTGCTCATCTGTTGCTATGCCTTCAATACTTGCAATCGTGTCAAAGCCAGCATTGGCTAGCGTAAAATAAATCGATTCATCAATACTGTCTTGTGTGAGGTGGCTAATGGATAAACGGGCTTGTTTGCTAAGCAGTTCTGACACATTGCCATAACTTTGCTTGGCATTTTCGTTGGTGGCGTATACTCCAATCAGTAACGTCACTGCCAACATTATGCCGAGTAAAATCGCGCTGGCTTGTAATGGCGCATGGCGATAATGGCTAGCAAATAAGCGTAGGCATAGTATTAAACGGCTGGTGGCAGACGACTGGGACGTCATGGGCTTACCCCTGCAGCTTATTATCGATAGGGTTGACGACAATTTGCTGGTTTTCAACGTGCCAGCGATGCTGCATAAATTGTGCACATTCTTCACTGTGAGTAACCATTAAAATACAGCAATTAGCCTGTTGTGCGAGCTCGGTGAGTAATTGCATAACCTGCATGCCCGCGTGTTGGTCAAGGTTGCCGGTGGGTTCGTCGGCTAAGATTAGTTGCGGTTTATGGGCTAAAGCACGTGCAATAGCGACTCGTTGTTGTTGTCCACCAGAGAGGTTTTCTACACTACGGTCTAACAGTGGTGTGAGTCCCAGTTGATGACATAATTCATCACACCATGGGCTCCAACTTAATTGATTTAATGCCAATGAAAATTGAATGTTGTCGCGAACATTAAGAGGCGTAAGTAAGTTAAATTGCTGAAATATCACCCCAAGAGATTGACGTCGGTATTGGCTCCATTGCTTGTCTTGCCATTGGTTTACCGAGCACATCCTGTTGTTTTGACTAATGAGCATGTCGCCGCTATCGATAGTTTCAAAGCCACCAATAATGTTCAATAACGTGCTTTTACCACTGCCACTTGGGCCAGTGAGGGCAATCGTTTGCCCTTGCTCTAATGTTAAGCTGACCTGCTGCAACACACAATGGAATGACTCACCATCGCGAAATCCTTTGCTGATGTTGTCTAAGGTGACAATGCTGGTCATAGTCGCTCCATAACGAATGAGTTAAATCAAACTGTCACATTAACATCACCATAGTGACAGCTTGTTAACGTAATCATAATAACAACAATATACGTCAAATATTGCGTGAGTGTTCAAAAATAAAAAAGCGAACCTAGGGTTCGCTTTAATAATTAACTCTCTGATTTAATTAAGCATCGACTAATGAATAAGGTAATTCAATAATGGTCAATTGCGAGCTTTCATCGTCAGCGATACGCAGCTGCGCATTATTTTCGGTATCGTTGGGCAATACGGCAGTAAGAAGGACTTTATCGCCTTGTTGAACACACTCAATAATATTGCCCCCACGGCGGAAACCATCTTCTAAGGCGATTTCTAATTGGGTGTCAGTATTAATGGTTTGGCTGGTGGTGCCTGACAATATGTACAGAGCGCGTTTGTTGCCACCGCGATATTTCATTCTGGCGATAGTTTCTTGGCCCATGTAGCAGCCTTTGTTAAAGCTGATGCCATCAATGGCTTGTAAGTTACACATTTGTGCAACGTATTGGCCTGAATGGCTTGCATCAATATTAGGGTAACCTGCTTTGATTTCTAATGCCTGCCACGCGCTAGCATCCACTAATGTTTGTTGTGATGCATTGATTAACGCAGCCGCTTTTTCATCAGTAATAATCACAATGAAACGCTCGCCATCACGCAGTACCGCACCGCCGTCTACTATGGTTAAAGCCGCAGTGATATCGCCAAATTGTTGCGTTATAAATACCTGTGCTTCGCTGCCTGCCACGCCAATCATTTGATATTGGTTGCTGACATCGGCGAGCTCAGCTTTACTGAATACCGCGTATTTTTTGAGTTGCGGTAAATCAAGTTCAAGAGTCGATGTCGGCATTAACATAAACAAGCTGTCTGCAATGGCAAATGTACGGAAACTGGCTAACATTTTACCTTTAGGATCGCAGTGAGCGCCCCATTTCCATTGATCAGCGGTTAACGAAGTAATGTCGGTTGTCACCTGGCCATGAATAAAGCTGCGACCTTGTTCTCCAGTGACTTCGATTAATCCCATGTGAGACAAACGCGATAACATTAATGCTGGAGAGGTGGCAATGAAATCCCAATCGGGTTGGCTTGCTGAAATGGTCATAACGATCCCTAACGAAAGAATAAGACGATATGTGTTGAAGTGTAACGGATTAATATCATACTCAACAGAGGGCAGAGGTTTAAAGCTAATAAAAAAAAGCTACCTTGTGGGCAAGGTAGCTTTTATGGGCAGTTAGCCATTCACGAATGAGTTATGAGCTGATTAAAACAATACGCGAGCACGAATCGTGCCTTCAATTGATTTAAGTTCAACTAAGGCTTCTTCAGCTTGATCTGAGTCGACTTCCATTACCACGTAACCGATTTCAGCGGTGGTTTGTAAGTACTGAGCAGCAATGTTGATGCCTTTTTCAGAAAACGCCTGGTTGATTTTAATCAACACGCCAGGACGGTTTTGGTGAATATGCAATAAGCGCGAGGTACCACGGTGTTGTGCAAGAGACACTTCAGGGAAGTTAACTGCAGACAAGGTTGAACCGTTATCTGAGTATTTAACTAACTTACCCGCGACTTCAATACCAATGTTTTCTTGTGCTTCAGCGGTACTACCACCAATATGCGGTGTCAGTAACACATTGTCTAAACCACGTAATGGCGACACAAATTCATCGTCATTTGATTTTGGTTCAACAGGGAATACGTCAATCGCTGCACCGGCTAAATACTCTGAAGTTAACGCTTGCGCGAGATCGTCAATTTCTACCACAGTGCCGCGAGATGCGTTGATAAAGAAGCTGCCTTGACGCATTTTGGCAAACTCAGCTTTAGCAAACATATTCTTGGTTTGAGGCGTTTCAGGTACGTGTAAGCTCACAACATCGGCTTGGGCGAGTAATTCGTCCATTGAATGAATTTGTGACGCGTTACCCAGTGGCAATTTATCTTCGATATCAAAGAAAATCACTCTCATGCCTAAGGTTTCAGCCAAAATGCCCAGCTGCGTACCAATATGACCGTAACCAATCACACCTAAGGTTTTACCGCGTACTTCAACACTGCCGTTGGCGCTCTTTAACCAACCACCACGGTGTGAAATAGCATTACGTTGTGGAATGCCACGCATTAGCATAATAATTTCGCCAATGACTAATTCGGCTACGCTACGCGTATTGGAAAACGGTGCGTTGAAAACCGGGATACCCAGTTGTTCAGCGGTAGATAAGTCCACCTGGTTAGTGCCGATACAAAAACAGCCAATAGCGACTAGCTTTTCTGCATGGTGTAACACTTCTGCAGTGAGTTGAGTGCGCGAACGCAATCCAACAAAGTGAGCATCTTTAATGGAGGCGAGTAACGCCTCTTCGCCGAGTGAGGCTTTGTGATATTCAATATTGGTATAACCTGCACGTTCCAGTACATCAACCGCAGTTTGGTGGACGCCTTCCAACAGCAGGATTTTAATTTTATCCTTGTCAAGCGAGTGTTTCGCCATGATATGGGTACCCTCTCATCATTAAATGGTGCTTATGCTAATACATAGACTATTAGTGTTAATGCATGTACTTATAGTTGTGATATAAATGCGGACTTCCAACGCCATCCCAAAGTAGCACTTTTTTTATGGCTTGTGGAGGGCTAGATGGCTAAAGTAATATTTTAAATTTAGAACAATATCGCAGATGAGGAAATTAGGATGAAAATGCGCGTAATATGGATAGCGATTTACCTGTTGGTATTGTTGTGGTCGGTGAGCGACCCCAAAGATATGTTTACATGGTGGCTAGAAGCCATCCCCGCCTTAATTGCCTTACCTATACTCTTTTTTAGTCGTAAACGTTTTCCGCTAACGTCTTTAGCTTATTGGCTTATTTTAGTTCATTGTTGTGTATTACTGGTTGGCGCAAGATTCACTTATGCAGAAGTCCCTTGGTTTGACTGGCTAGCGCAGGTCATGGGGAGCGAGCGTAACAACTACGATAAAGTGGGGCACTTTGCCCAAGGCTTTATTCCGGTTATTTTGGCGCGTGAGATATTTATTCGTAAGCAGGTGATGCAAATTGGTGCCTGGTGCCAATTTTTAGCGGTGTGTTTCGTACTGGCATTTTCGGCTTTTTATGAACTGATTGAGTGGTGGGTTGCCGCGGCAACAGGCGAAAATGCCGAGGCGTTTTTAGGCACTCAAGGTTATGTGTGGGACACCCAGTCCGATATGTTTTTAGCCTTAATCGGTGGCATTGTTGCGTTGTTAGTGTTGACGCCAGTGCACAATAAACAAATAAAGCACATTATGGCGCAAAGCCAGCCCGTAAATTGAGCGAACTGTCGCAAGGCGGTTGATGTTATTACGACATAACCGCTGCTATTGTTAGCTTTTGGTAGTGTAAAACGGTAACGAATGTCAGTCTAACGAACTATTAATACTTTAGGTTGACATAATAGTCCTTTGTACTAACAAAAATTAGCTATTATTAGTGTATAACACAAGAGGCTTAGCCATTGAGCTTCTGCCTGTATTGCCAACCTAACCAAGCGTATAGAGTTGCTAGAGGTCACTAATCTGTTGTGATGATGATTTTAGTGTTATTGCTCTAAAGTATTAAATGTAAAACAGATTGTTTGCTTTCCTAAGTCTTAATGCTAGTCAATGCGTTTCTTTTACGTATAGAATGGTGCTTAGGATGTGCTCATGTATCAATGAGCAAAAATTAGCTTTTCAGGGAGAAGAGTGATGAGTTCTAATATCGATGAGTTGGTGTTTTTACATCAAATCGCAGCACCATGTCATTTGGCTATTTTAGCTGAATCAATCGGCTTGAAAACCCGTATTGTCAAGCATGCGGCCGAGCTTGAACTTGATAAAAATGCCAATAACTTTTATCTCATTTCACAAAAAGGTGCAGCACTAGACGCAAAAGGTATTCCTTTACTTGCGTCGCGTTTAGTTAATCATGTCCCTGTTGCATTATACCAAGTCGAACGCGGGTCATTAGACCAAGAGTCTGCATTATTACTGGGCGTACGTGGGCTATTGTATAGCGATCAACGTATGGACTTGATGTTAACTGGGCTCAGAAAAATGGTGTCTGATGAATTGTGGTACGACAGACCACTGATTAGTAAAATATTCAGACGTCTTGTAAAGCAACTCGACACCAATACCGAATTGCCAGAAGAAACCGAAGCCATGATGCAACGACTCACTAATCGTGAGCGGACGATCATCCAGCTGGTGTCGAGTGGTGCGCGTAATAAAGAAATCGCTCAGCGGTTATGCATAAGCGAACATACGGTAAAGGCGCATGTGTCATCTATTTTTAGGAAGACAGAGTCGCGTAATCGTGTCGAATTACTGCGATGGGCGCAAACCTATCAAAGTCATTGTGAGTTAGTAAGTTAGATAACATTGTCACATTGACTGGCATGGAATTGGTATAAGGAGCTTCGGCTCCTTTTTTGTATTTTGGGTGTTTTTCTTTGAATTATTTATACTCAAGTGTCAGAGTAAACAGAGAAAAGCACAATGATAAAACTGAAATGAAAAAGTAGACTCTTGAAGTCGACTGAATCGATAACAATAAAAATGGACTGTAATTATGAGTATTTGGTTTAGCAACGTTACCCTTGAAGATTGCGCTCGCTTAGATGCTGGGATGCAGGGTAAAGGTACATTAATGCAAACATTAGGCATTAAAATCACTGAAATTGGTGATGATTATATGGTGGCGACGATGCCGGCAAATCCATCGGTGCATAACCCGCTGGGGATTGTGCACGGTGGCGCAAATGTCGCATTAGCTGAAACCGTAGCCAGTTATGCGGCAAACTTTGTGGTCGACTTTACGCGTTATTATTGTGTCGGCCAGGAGATTAATGCTAACCATTTAAAAGCTTCACGCAATGGCGAGCTGACAGCCACCGCTAAGCCGGTTCATTTAGGCAAACGCAGCTCAGTTTGGGAAATCTTAATTCGTAACAGTGCTGGCGAGTTATGTTGTATTTCACGGATGACTGCAGCTGTTGTTGAGCGATAAACGACATTATATTTTAGCTAAATCAACGGTAGATCAAAGTTTTAGCCTTATAGGTATTATAATATTCCTACAAGATGCTTTACTTGATTAGTCGTCACGAATATAGCGCTATTAACTGGGGTTAATGGTGAGATAGCGTGATAATCACCTCTTTATAAGGAGAATCCATGGACAGTATTAATATCTGGGAATGGGTAGGTTACTTGGCTTCTGTCGTGGTCGCTATTTCGCTGATGATGTCTGACATCAAAAAGTTACGCTGGTGGAATTTGGTTGGTGCCGTTTTGTTTGTCGCTTATGGTTTAGCGATTGACGCGATTCCCGTGGCACTGGTCAATTTTTTTATTGTACTGATTGATATTTATTACCTCGTTAAGTTATATCGTGAACCTGCCCCAACGAACGATAAATAAGCCAACTTTTACAACACGTTCGTTCAATAAAGCCAAAATGCAGATTTTGGCTTTTTTATTGCCCACAATGTACGGATTGTCACTTCTTAATCGATTTTTCCAATATCATTACAAAACCCTAAATTGTTTTGGCGATTGTTGTTATCTGTTTTAATCGTTTTAATTAATTGCGAACAAGTTCTATTATCACTCCATCGAATGATGAGTTGAGTGAGGAAAATCATCATGGCAACAGTTTACGACTTAATTGAGCAATGGTTAACAGACCAGGCATAGGAGCAAGACATGAATCAAGGTAACTATTTAACAAGCCAAAATGGTGCTCCAGTAGCAGACGATCAAAACTCTTTGTCGGCAGGTGAGCGTGGGCCCCTACTTTTACAAGATTGGCATTTAATTGAAAAGCTTGCCCACTTTAACCGCGAACGTATTCCAGAGCGTGTTGTGCATGCAAAAGGTACCGGTGTTTTCGGCACATTTACGTTAACTAAAGATTTAAGCGAATTTACCATTGCCGATCATTTCAACGGTGTCGGTAAGCAGACCGAAACCTTTATGCGCTTCTCAACTGTTGGCGGCGAAATGGGCTCTGCTGATGCAGAACGCGACCCACGTGGGTTTGGTCTTCGTTTTTATACCGCACGTGGTAATCACGATATTGTGGGTAATAACACCCCAACATTTTTTATTCGTGATGGCATTAAGTTTCCTGATTTTATTCATACTCAAAAACGCCACCCACAAACTAATTTAAAAGATCCACAAGCCATGTGGGACTTTTGGGCACTTAATCCTGAGGCGATGCATCAAGTGACTATTTTGATGTCAGACCGTGGTATTCCGGCTAACTATCGTCAAATGCACGGTTATGGGTCGCATACATTTTCGTTCTGGAATGCCAAAGGGGAACGTTTTTGGGTTAAGTTTCACTTTAAGTCACAGCAAGGTGTAGTGAATTTAACAGGCGAACAAGCCGATATATTAAAAGGCATTGATCCTGACTCTTCACAGCGCGACATGATGGTAGCCATTAATGATGCTAACTTCCCTCGTTGGACGGTGAATGTGCAAATTATGCCCGAGGTAGATGCAAACACCTATGCCATTAACCCATTCGACTTAACCAAAGTATGGCCGCACAGCGATTATCCGTTAATCGAAGTGGGTGTACTTGAGTTAAACCGATTACCACAAAACTACTTTGCTGAAGTAGAGCAAGTGGCATTAGCACCAAGCAATTTAGTGCCGGGTGTTGGTGCATCGCCAGACAAAATGTTGCAGGCGAGACTGTTTTCGTATGCCGACGCACAGCGATACCGTATTGGTACTAACTACAACCAGCTACCGGTTAACTGTCCACATGCAGCCAAGGCAAATCATCATCAACGAGCTGGCGCAATGGCAGGGACACAGTGTCCATATCAAGGCAGTCAAACTGGCGGTGATGCGAGTGTGAATTATGGTCCTAATACTCAAGCACCATTAACTGAAGTGACTGATTTTGCGGAACCACCATTACGTTTAGACGGGGAAGCGGCTCGTTATAGCCGTTACAACCAGGACGATTTTACCCAGGCGGGAAACTTGTACCGACTATTTAGCGAAGAAGAGAAAGTGCGTTTAGTTGACACTATTGCAGGTACCTTACGTCAAACAACGTTAGCGGTTCAACAAACCATGGTAGAGCATTTTACCAAAGCCGACGTGGATTATGGATTACGCGTTAAACAGGCTTTAGCTCAGTAATTAAATCAATGTAACGTCATTATTATCGGCGTTATTCTACTAAATAAAAACAGGAAGGTTTACCTTCCTGTTTTTTTGTGCCCGATGGCGGAGACTATTTACTTTGCTGCACTGATTAACCGATTGACTAATGCTAGCTGTAATTGGCCGTATTGCGGCAGACGCCACAACCGTGCAAGTTGCTCGCTCGGCACTGCATTGGTGGGGCTATTATCTAGTGGCGTAACCTGTGGTAGTGTCTCAAGGATATGATTAAATAATGTGTGTAGCGGATGAGTTTTCTCTGTATCCAATGACACAGTATGTTTTAGAAACTCAATACATTCAGTTAACTGTATCCACAATAGTGTTTGTTGTTCTGTTGAGGTGACAGCTAAGCGTTGTTCAATTAATTGCCAGCGCTCTAATCCCATTGCCAGGGTTTGGATTGAGTGTGCGTTGTCGTGAGAGAAAGATTGCATAGCGTCTAAAGGCGTTGTCGCGACTGGTTTAGATTTTCCGGCGAGTTGATAACCGCGCTGCGCTTTACTGGCTTTGCCTAAACGAAGCGGCACTGATTGGGCAACTGCAATGGCGAGAGGTAACAACGCCGAAGCATGCCCTGAGAGTAATTCAAACTCAAGTTCGCAAATGGGTTCAATTTTACCGTTGGCAATAATCTCGCCGATATCTAAAGCCACTTCAACAATACTGTCATCAACATTGATATGCCATGTTTGGCGGTTAAAGTTGGTTTCAAAGATACATTCAAGCGCAGTATTGATAACGGCTATATTTTGTTTGTCTGGCCAAATTTTATTCGGGAAAAGTGACAGGTCCGGCACTTTTTGAACAATGTTGACATTATATTCTGGACGTGAATGGATGCCACCAACAACACTGCCTGCTGTTTTTATGGTCTGTTCGAGTTGATCATCAAAGCCTCTTACACGTAACCCCATATCCCAACGACGCAGTTGTAAGTCAGTTGTATCAAAATATCCATTAGACAGTTTTTTTGTCCCTTGGGGTGATGAATAAGGGAGCTCATTCAATATTTTTATTAATAAATCATGGTCTTGTTGTTGAATGAAGAGTTTCAACTCTATTTCTGCGTCCATTTACTTTTTGCCCCAACTGTAATCAAATGTTCATTAATGCGTCATAATATGTTCATAATGTCATATTGCTGTAATAAAAATATCTTAGGATAGCCATGCTCGCATCATATATAATGAGCAACGATAACTGAGAACCTGTGTGTTACAAAATTAAAAAACACAGTTTCATTATGCGGACGCTTAGGTTAACATGCGCCCGCTTTTTCCAAACTGGAATTAATTAAATAGGTAAACGGCAATGCCAGTAAACTCTATTTTAGGTGTGTTTGCAAAATCACCTCTTAAGCCTTTAGAACTGCATATCGACAAAGTAAATGAGTGTGCAATACTTCTTGTTCCATTCTTTGACGCAACCATTTCAGGCGACTGGGATGAAGCGATAAAGATCCGCAAACAGATTAGTTTGTTGGAAAAAGATGCTGATTCACTTAAGCGTGAGATCCGCCTAACTTTACCCGGTGGATTGTTTATGCCAGTTGAGCGAACTGACTTGCTTGAGTTATTAACTCAACAAGACAAGATTGCAAATACGGCAAAAGATATCTCTGGTCGTGTAATCGGCCGTCAATTAGTCCTTCCTCAGCCTGTCCAAGCTGCTTTCGGTGCCTATCTTAAACGTTGTTTAGATGCCGTGTCTTTAGCTAAGCAAGCTATTAACGAGCTCGACGATTTACTCGAAACCGGTTTCCGTGGTCGTGAAGTTGAGTTGGTTGCCAAAATGATCAATGAACTCGATATTATCGAAGAAGATTCTGATGATTTACAAATTCAAGTGCGTCGCCAGTTATACGCATTAGAAGATGGTTTGAATCCAATTGATGTGATGTTCATGTATAAAATTATCGAATGGGTTGGAGGTTTAGCAGATATTGCTGAGCGTGTCGGTTCCCGCCTAGAGCTAATGTTAGCTCGTAATTAATCACAAGGTTATCAAGGAAACAACATGGTTGATGTATTAGTCACCAATGGCCCAATGCTTATTATGCTTGCGGCAACATTTGGATTTTTGATGGCATGGGGTATTGGCGCAAACGACGTAGCCAATGCCATGGGAACCTCTGTAGGTTCTAATGCCATTACTATTAAACAAGCCATCATTATTGCAATGATTTTCGAATTCGCCGGTGCTTTCTTAGCAGGCGGAGAAGTAACCAGTACTATCCGTAAAGGGATTATTGACGCGAGTTTCTTCACTGAAACGCCTGAGTTGTTAGTCTACGGTATGATAGGTTCATTGCTTGCAGCAGGCATCTGGTTAGTTGTTGCTTCAGCATTAGGCTGGCCAGTATCAACAACGCACTCTATTATCGGTGCTATTGTTGGTTTTGCTGCAGTCGGTGTGAACATTGATTCTGTTTCATGGGGCGCAGTAGGCGGGATCGTTGGTTCATGGGTGGTGACGCCTGCAATTTCAGGCTTTATTGCATTTATCATTTTCCAAAGTGTGCAAAAACTGATTTTCAACACAGACGATCCATTAAGCAGTGCTAAACGTTATGTGCCTTTTTACATGGCGATTGCTGGCTTTGTGATGTCACTCGTGACCATTACCAAAGGCTTAAAACACGTTGGTTTGCATTTTTCTACCGTTGAAGCATATTTGTTAGCGTTAGTGGTAGCCGTGGTTGTGGGACTGATTGGTAAAGTGGCTATTGGCCGTTTGAAGATGAGCGAAAAAGCGGATATTAAAACCCAATACGGTAACGTAGAAAAAGTATTTGCCATCTTAATGGTTGTTACTGCGTGTTGTATGGCGTTTGCCCATGGTTCAAACGACGTTGCAAACGCGATTGGTCCATTAGCTGCGGTTGTGTCTATTGTTGAAAGCGGTGGCGTGATTGGCTCTAAAGCTGTCTTAAACTGGTGGATTTTACCATTAGGCGCTGTGGGCATTGTATTAGGTTTGGCTATTTTTGGTCAGCGCGTAATGCAAACCATCGGTAAAAACATTACTCACTTAACGCCAAGCCGTGGTTTTGCTGCTGAACTTGCAGCTGCATCAACCGTGGTACTCGCTTCTGGCACTGGTTTACCTATCTCTACGACTCAAACCTTAGTAGGTGCGGTATTAGGTGTGGGAATGGCCCGTGGTATCGCGGCGATTAACATCGGTGTTGTGCGTAATATTGTGGTGTCTTGGGTGGTAACCTTACCTGCTGGCGCAGCATTATCGATAGTGTTCTTTTACATTATCAAAGGTATCTTTAGTTAATTTAACTATCGAACCGCGCATATTTGTAAAAATATGAATGTTTAAATGCATTTAAGAAGGAAGTCATATGACTTCCTTCTTGCATTCAGGGCATTTAATAAATAGCATGACAACAAGTTTACAACGTTTGGATAATTACTCGTGTTAAGACTGCTTTCAATCTTTATTTTAGTGCTTGCGCCAAGTGGTGTTTTTGCTGCGCCAGCTGAACCAGATTATATCTCTGATGATGTATTTACCTATCTTCATGGTGGGCCAGGAAAGGAGTTCCGAATTATTGGTAGCGTAGAAGCTGGTCAGCCTGTCACGTTATTAGATAATACCGAAGGCGACTTTACCCAAATTATCGATCATAAAGGTCGTGAAGGTTGGGTATTAGCCAGTTTAGTTACCGACAAGCCGAGCTATCGCGTACGTTTTCCAGATATGGAAGCGCAATTAAGGCAAGCAAACGAGCAACTGAATAAAGAGTCGTTGAGCACAGACAATACCGAAGAGTACTTGAATCTAGCCAATGAGAAAGTTGCTGAGTTGACCGCCTCATTAGCATTGGCGATTAAGCAGCGTGATGAAGCCCAATCTAACATTGCACAAGTGGCTGATGATCAACGCTATGAGTTATGGCAGCAAGGCGGATTAATTGGTGGCTTAGGCGCATTAATCGGTATTATTTTGGTTTACTTACCTCGTCCACAACGTCGTCAGAAAAACCGCTGGATGTAAATTCAAATAACGGTGAGTAAACCGTTTATTGCGATAACCTCGACTTTAAAGGCCAACAATTAAAACGTTGGCCTTTTTGTTTGGCATTTTTTGATGAAATTAATTCATCTATCTCTATTTTAGTATTTACTGTTAAAAGCATTATTAATCAGATAATTATATTTATTGATTTTCGCATGTTGAGTTGTTCACCCTTAAATTTTTGATTAATTCAATAGTGTTAATCAAACATTCAACATCAAGGTTTCAACTATAGTGTCCAAGTTCACATTTTGAATGTATAATCGCCGAAAATCAGATCGTACATTGTATACAAAATAAAATATTCGTGAATACAGTGTCCATTCAACAACCATAATAACCATCCTTAACCTGACCAGATGGAAGCGAATACTATGTTCAAAGCGAGTGAAGTACTAGACGGCCGCTACGACAATGCCACCCTTGATGAACTGTTTACTGCAGTGACCAACAATTACATTGTCGATGAAGAGCAATACCTGTCTGAATTAATTAAACTTGTACCTTCGTCTGAACAAGACATTGAACAAGTAACTCGTCGTGCCCATGAGCTCGTGAGCAAAGTGCGTCAGTTTGAGAAAAAAGGCCTCATGGTTGGTATTGATGCGTTTTTGCAACAATACAGCCTAGAGACTCAAGAAGGCATTATCTTAATGTGTTTAGCAGAAGCGTTATTGCGTATTCCTGACGCCGCGACTGCAGATGCATTAATTGAAGATAAATTGTCTGGTGCAAAATGGGATGAACACTTAAATAAAAGTGGCTCTGTGCTGGTTAACGCGTCAACTTGGGGCTTAATGTTAACGGGTCGCATTGTAAAGTTAGACCGTAATATTGATGGTTCGCCAAGTAATTTGTTAAAGCGCCTAGTAAACCGTGTCGGTGAGCCAATGATCCGCCAAGCAATGCTTGCAGCGATGAAAATCATGGGTAAGCAATTTGTATTAGGCCGTGATGTTAAAGAAGCACTTAAAAACAGCGAAGCTAAACGCAAATTAGGCTACACGCACAGCTACGACATGCTCGGTGAAGCAGCACTAACAGCCAACGATGCACAAAAATACTTTACCGATTACAGTAATGCAATTCGCGATTTAGGCGCTCAGCAATACAACGAATCTGACTCACCACGACCGACTATTTCTATCAAATTATCAGCGTTACATCCGCGCTATGAAGTTGCGAATGAAGACCGCGTATTAAGCGAATTATACGACACTGTTATCACGTTAATCGTGCAAGCACGTGAACTTAATATTGGTATCTCTATCGATGCAGAAGAAGTTGATCGCCTCGAATTATCATTAACATTATTCAAACAACTCTATCAGTCTGAAGCAGCTAAAGGCTGGGGCTTATTAGGGATTGTTGTTCAGGCTTATTCTAAACGTTGTTTGCCAACGCTTTGTTGGTTAACGCGTCTTGCAAAAGACCAAGGCGATGAAATTCCGCTGCGTTTAGTTAAAGGGGCATATTGGGACAGTGAGCTTAAATGGGCACAACAAGCAGGTGAGTCAGGCTATCCACTTTACACCCGTAAGGCTGGCACCGACGTTTCGTATTTAGCCTGCGCCCGTTATTTATTATCAGACGCCACTCGTGGTGCTATTTACCCACAGTTTGCGACTCATAATGCGCAGACCGTAGCCTGTATTGATGCCATGGCGGGTGATCGTTTATATGAATTTCAACGTTTACACGGTATGGGTCAAGAGCTTTACGACACCATGCTTGCAGAAAGCGGTGCTAAAGCGGTACGTATTTATGCGCCCATTGGCGCTCATAAAGATTTGCTGCCGTACCTTGTGCGTCGTTTGCTTGAAAACGGTGCCAATACCTCATTTGTTCACAAATTAGTTGACCCAAATACGCCAATCGACACCTTAGTTGTTCATCCATTGGTGACGCTATTGGGCTATAAGTCGCTCGCTAACCATAAAATTGTTCAACCAGCTGATATTTTCGGTGCAGAACGTAAAAACTCTAAAGGATTAAACATGAACATTATTTCTGAGTCAGAGCCATTTTTTGCTGCACTGGATAAATACAGTGATACTCAATGGACTGCGGGTCCATTGGTAAACGGTAAAACCTTAGCGGGTGAAGTTCAAACCGTTGTTAGCCCTTATGATACTTCTTTAACCGTGGGTACAGTGGCCTTTGCTGATGCCAATGCCATTGAACAAGCCGTTGCGGGTGCCGATGCAGCCTTTGCAGGTTGGGCGCGTACACCGGTTGAAACACGTGCAAACGCTTTACAAAAGTTAGCTGACTTATTGGAAGAAAACCGCGAAGAATTGATTGCTCTGTGTACCCGCGAAGCCGGTAAGAGCATTCAAGACGGTATTGATGAAGTCCGTGAAGCCGTCGATTTTTGTCGTTATTATGCCGTACAAGCGAAGAAGATGATGGCTAAGCCTGAATTGCTTCCGGGTCCAACAGGCGAGTTAAACGAACTGTTTCTACAGGGACGCGGCATTTTTGTCTGTATCAGCCCATGGAACTTCCCATTAGCGATTTTCTTAGGTCAAGTTTCTGCAGCGCTAGCCGCGGGTAATACCGTTATTGCTAAACCTGCAGAACAAACTTGTT
The DNA here is from genome assembly GCF_059758095.1 of Shewanella sp. MF05913. Taxonomy (NCBI): domain Bacteria; kingdom Pseudomonadati; phylum Pseudomonadota; class Gammaproteobacteria; order Alteromonadales; family Shewanellaceae; genus Shewanella; species Shewanella sp. MF05913. Next base: position 48,635 of record NZ_JCAYNT010000006.1, on the reverse strand, counting down.
TAGTGGGTTTCCGTGCGGTTCAGTTAGCACATCAAGCGGGTATTCCAACAGATGTATTGCAGTTCCTACCGGGTACCGGTGCTGTGGTGGGTTCGGCAATTACTGCTGATGAACGTATTGGCGGTGTGTGTTTTACTGGTTCTACCGGTACAGCTAAATTAATTAACCGTACATTGGCAAACCGAGATGGTGCAATTATTCCATTAATTGCTGAAACTGGCGGCCAAAATGCCATGGTGGTTGACTCAACTTCACAGCCTGAGCAAGTGGTAAATGATGTGGTTTCGTCATCATTTACCAGTGCTGGCCAGCGTTGTTCGGCATTACGTGTATTGTTTTTACAAGAAGATATTGCCGACCGCGTCATTGAAGTGATGAAGGGTGCCATGGAGCAGTTAGTGATTGGTAACCCAAGTTCAGTGAAAACGGATGTGGGCCCTGTGATTGATGCTACTGCTAAAGCGAACTTGAATGCCCACATTGATCATATTATCCAGGTGGGCAAATTGATCAATAAACTTGAGCTGCCAGCCGGGACAGAAAACGGTCACTTTGTATCACCTACTGCAGTTGAAATTAACTCAATTAAGTTACTTGAAAAAGAACACTTTGGACCCATTTTGCATGTCATTCGTTACAAGGCTGCCGATCTTGCTAAAGTGATTGATGAAATCAACAGTACAGGTTTTGGTTTAACGTTAGGGATCCACAGTCGTAACGAAGGCCATGCGCTGTCTTTAGCAGATAAAGTCAATGTAGGTAACGTGTACATTAACCGTAACCAAATTGGCGCAGTGGTTGGCGTGCAACCCTTTGGCGGTCAAGGTTTGTCTGGCACAGGCCCTAAAGCCGGTGGCCCACACTACTTAACCCGTTTTGTGACCGAAAAGACCCGCACCAATAACATTACCGCTATTGGTGGAAATGCGACGTTATTGTCGTTAGGTGATGCTGACGAGTAAGCATTACGAGATTGTACGGCAATCGTGAGTAAAAGCGTTTGTCTTATTAGCCCACTGTAAAGTGGGCTTTTTTATTAATGCTAAATGGTATTATTACGTTTTAAACCACGGCTAACGTTAGTGCACATTTTAGCAAAGCGGCTGATATCACCCAATGAGGGTATAACGCCTTGGGCCATGGCGGCTTCCCAATAATTGATTTCAGCGTCGACTAAATCCAATAATTTTTTAGGGCAACCTACGCAAGTATTGCTTGGTCCACAGCTGAAAATATCAGCCTGATCTAACGGGAAGCTAACTTTGACTTGAGTGATGATCTGCCTCATCGCTGTCATTCTGTCTGGTTTATACCCAATCAACTTGAAGATACGTGTTTCAGAGCTTCACCGTGTTTTCAATACTAGGCGCGTTAATGCTGTAATGTGGCTACCTTATAAATTAACGCAACAACGTAGTGGGAATACGGTGAAACTCCCAAAGGGCAAGTTTTACACGCGTTTATGCTGTGTTATTGATTTTGGAAAGGGAACAACCATTACCCGCAATCAATGCCTTGCCTAAACGCGTGTAAATTCTTGCTGAAATCGAGCATCTTCAGGTTGTTTGGGTATACGTTCCATAACTTCACCTTATTAGTATGGTGGTGAACACTTGTCAGGTTAGCAAATCGGCATTAGGTTAGTCGTAACACAAATCAATTTTTTGGTAGAAAAATAGCACTAAATCGATAAATTGATTATGTTTATGTAAAATGTTTGTAGCAGTTATCAGGTTTTAGCATAAATTTCACTACGGAAGCAAAGAAGTCTAGACGTCCAGATTGACATGGTTGTTTAGTTCTCTTATTCTTGGCTCAACTTGTTAAGATGCGACTGCAGTATTTAGCGTTGTTTTATGCATGCTAGATAATCACCGATGACCGAGATTGTGTCGTACTCGCTTTTCTCATCCGACAACCCCTAATCGTTAAGATAAAGAGAGACTACTTTGACCAAACCAACTCCATCACCAACGACAGCACTTAATAGCCCAGCGTCGTTTGTGGCCTTACTGCCCTTATTTGTGTTTTTGGGTTTATTTATTGGCGCTGGCTTATATTTTCAAAGCCAAGGTGTTGATTATGCGTTTTATCAATTACCGAGCGTTGTTGCGATTTTACCTGCGATAGTGTTGGCCGTTATTTTATCCAAGCAACACATCAACCAAGCCATTGAAACCTTCATTGAAGGTATTGGCCACAGCAATATTATCGCCATGTGTTTAATTTATTTGCTTGCAGGTGCCTTTGCTGCGGTCGCTAAAGCGACAGGCGGCGTCGATGCGACGGTTGCGTTAGGGTTATCGTTTATTCCGTCTAATTTACTGTTGCCGGGTTTCTTTGTGATTGCGGCGTTTATTGCCACGTCGATGGGTACCTCTATGGGCACCATTGCAGCTGTAGCGCCAGTGGCGTTAGGCGTTGCAGACCAGGCACAAATTGATTACGCATTAATGGCAGGCGCAGTGATGTCTGGCGCATTATTTGGCGACAACTTATCGATTATTTCAGATACCACCATTGCGGCTACCCGCACGCAAGGTTGTGAAATGAAAGACAAGTTTCGTGAAAACCTAGTGTTTTCGATACCTGCGTCAATCATCACGTTGGTGCTATTTGCACTCGCTGGCCAAGGCCAGGCCGATATTGCGACACAAGATATCGATATTTTAAAAGTTATCCCATACTTGACCATTTTGGTACTAGCAGTAGTAGGACTTAACGTCTTTGTGGTGTTGTCTTTAGGTATTGTACTGGCGGGCGCAGCGGGGATATTTACCTCGGAATATACCGTGATTCAAATGGGTAATGATATTTACACTGGATTTACGAATATGCAGGAGATTTTTATCCTGTCTATGTTGGTGGGTGGTTTAGCGGCGTTAATGCAGCAACAAGGTGGATTAACTTTTGTCAGTCAGCTCGTTGAAAAGCTAATCAGCCGATTTTCTAAAGCCAACGGCGGGGCATCAACCCGCGCTGCCGAGCTCGGCATGGCGGCTATTGTTGCCGCAACGAATACCTGCGTTGCTAACAATACGGTATCGATTGTGGTTACTGGTGATATTGCTAAAGAGCTGGCTGAGAAACACGGTGTTAGCCCAAAACGCGCCGCCAGTATTCTCGATATCTTTGCCTGTATCATTCAAGGGTTAATCCCTCATGGCGCGCAAGCATTGTTAATTGCCTCAGTGTTTACTATTAGCCCATTAACTGCAGTATCAAATGCCTGGTATTGCATGGTATTAGCAGTAACGGCAGTCGCTATTGTTATTTTGCGTAAGCGAGCTTAATAAGCCAAAGAACACCCATTGTACGATTATGACCAACATGCCCAGCCCTAAACCGCTGGGCATGTTGTTATTTGCTTTAAATTTAGCCGCTAACAGGTTAATATTTGCCTCCCTTTTTTTAGCATAAAGATTCACTGGTGATATCTAAAACTCGAAATTATGACTTACACCTGGTGATTGTGTTTATGTCTTTGGCCACAGCGATGATCTGTTCATTCGGGGTTGGCAGTGCATTGCTGGCCGAAGTCGGTAGTGTCAGTCTTGATATGCTGTTAATCCGGCCAGACACCTTAGGCGACTACATGAATTCGCCATTAGCCGTGGTGTTCAATTTGTCTTTATTGGCCGGCGGTTCTTGCTTCTTGTTAGCCATGGTGGCTGTGTTTTATACCTACCAAGATGGGCTAAGTCGTTACCTGGCCATGGTGGGTTGCGTTGTTGGCATTAGCATTATTTTGATGGGGGTGTTTCCAGTAAACTTTTTAGACACTCACCGTAAAGTATCGACCCTGTATTTAGTCAGTTCAATTGTGCTGCATTGCGTGTGTGTATTGGATTATTTTAAACCCGGTAGCACCATGAATAAACGCATGTTATCACTGACAATTATCGCCTTAATCTGTGGCACAATATTGATCGTGTTACTCGATTTTAATCAATTAGATTTTCCTCCCTGCTCAAACTATTTACCGCAGTTTTGTGTGGTGTCGTTAGCGATGTGGTCATTGACGCAAGCGAATATTTTATGGTGTGTCTGCTTGAGTTTCAGCATGATGAAAACCATTAAAGTGCAGCAACAAGTGGCCTATAAGTGGCTCGAAAACTATTAATTTTTAATTTAAAGGTCGCTATAGGTCATGTCTTTGGTTCGCATTAGTCATTATTTAGCGTTATGTGGTGTCGCGTCACGCCGCCAAGCGTCGCGATTAATTGACAGCGGAAGAGTCACGATTAACCAACAATTAGCCACCCATACCGAGCGGGTTGATAGCCTGCAAAACCTCGATATTTGTGTTGATGGTGTTGCTGTTTTGGCCCCGCAAGATAAGCAATATTGGCTATACCATAAACCCATTGGTATCGATTGCCGGTTATTGATAAGCGACCCAAGCAGTTTGATTCATTTGTTGCCGCAAACCCCAAGATTATATCCTGCGGGCCGCTTAGATAAAGACTCTCGCGGTTTGTTATTACTCACCAATGACGGCGAGTTAACACACGCGCTAATGCATCCTGATTTTTACCACAGCAAAACTTATGTTGTGCAGGTCGATAAACCGCTAACGCCGGCGTTTTTAACGCAAATGGCGCAAGGTGTGACTTATCAAGGTGCGCAAACTCGGCCATGCTGTATACGTTCATTGAGTGGTTTTGATGAGGGTGATACTTTTGAGATTGTCTTAACCCAAGGCTTAAACCGCCAAATTCGCCGCATGTGTCAGGCGCTGGGTTATAAGGTGATTGATTTACTCAGAACAAAGTTGATGGACGTGGAGTTAGGCTGTCTGCCAGAAAAAACAATGCGGCCAGTTTCGGCCGCAGAGTTATTAAGCTTAACGCAACTCAGTGAGTTAACGTCACTGAGTTAAAGCGGAGACTATTTAGCGATATCCATTTCAGCTAGTAGGTTGTCAGCATTGTCTAAATACTTCATCACCCATAGCATATAGCGGCTATCCACTTGAATTGAGCGATTGCTTTGAGCATCGTAGCCCCAATCGCCAATAATGCTTTCGTATACGCCATCAAACAATAAACCGACTAATTCAGCACGACCATTTAACGTCGGTGAACCTGAGTTGCCGCCGGTGGTGTCTAAGGTCGATAAAAAGTTTACCGGTACTGAATCAATGGCTTTAACGTAGTAATCGCCGTATTGCTTTTGCTTAATCAGTTCAAGCTGTTTAGCCGGTGCATCAAATGGGTCAACCCCAGTGTCTTTGGCTAAAAGTCCTTCTAGGCGAGTAAAGGGTTCGGCCATTAAGCCATCTTGTGGCGAGTAACCTTTAACATTACCTACTGTGACACGTAAGCTTGAGTTTGCATCAGCATATACTGGTTTACCTAACTCGCGGTTGTAAGCAATGATGGCATCCATGTACTGTGGGCGCACTTTCATGAGTTCGCCTTCTAATTGCTTTTTGGCTTTTTCTAGTGCCATGTCTGCGTCATAGGTTTGTACTGCAAATTGAATAAAAGGATCGTTTGACGCTTTAAAGTCAGCAACCGATTTATTCATCCAGGCTAAACGGGTGTCTTGATCATCTAGCGTGGTTTTTGAGTACATGTTGTCGAGGGTTTTCGCTAAGGCGTTAGCATCAAACTTATTCGTAATGCCAAATGCCTTGTCTAATGATGCCATGCGTTGCTTGGCAGGCAATGTTGCATAGCGTGTCAGTAAGTCAGCGAGTAACGCTTTATCAACACTGGCAGCATAGCGACGGTCGATTCGCTCCATGCTTGAGGTAAAGTTGGTCATGTCGCGGTCTTGATAACCGGGTTCACGCGCCATATCCGCTAAGGTTTTCTCATTGGCTAAACGATATAAACTGCGTGCAGTGGTCACCATAGTGGTGTAACCGATATAGCCCAGTAATATGTCACGCTCTTGGTTTTGTTGGCTTTTAGCAACCAGTTTCTCTAGGTTTGCTAAGGTTTTGCCATACTGCTGTTGACGCTTTTTATCTTTACCAATCCAGTTTGCTAAATCGGTTTCTACTTTTTCACGTTCGGCCAACATGGTTGATTTGCCATAAAACTCAATCATCGAGGTAAAGTTTTTAGCGTAGTTGGCAAGACCAGCGATTAAGCTTTCGTATTTAATGCGTTCGTCGCTGCCCTCTGGAGCCGTTTCTTTAATGATATCAATCATGCGCTCTTGCAAGACTTTCCCTTCAGGATAAGCCCAGCCAAATTGATTGCTGACTTCATCGGCTGTGCGGTAACGGTTGGTGCGTCCAGGGTAACCGGCAACCATGACAAAGTCGCCATCGCTCACGCCTTTAGCGGAGACTTTTAAAAAGCTTTTTGGCTCATAAGGGACGTTGTCTTTACTAAAGTCAGCTGGCTTGCCATCTTTTGATACATAAGCACGGTAAAATGAGAAGTCACCGGTATGGCGTGGCCACATCCAGTTGTCGATATCGCCGCCGTATTTACCCACGCTTGCAGCTGGGTTATAAGCTAAGCGCACATCACGAATTTCGAGCTGCTTAACAAGATAATATTCTAAACCGCCATGGAAGCTATACACCTGACAGCGATAACCGTCTTGTTGCTCACACTCAGCCACTAAGGTTTTTTGTTGAAGCTCAATGCCTTTATAGAATTCATTGCCAATTTTATCCATTTGGCCCGCAGTCACTTTGTCTGTCACATTGGTGACGTCTTCAGTAACAAAAATGCGTGAGCCAGGTGTAGCTGGCAACTCTTCGGCGTACGTTTTGGCTAAAAAGCCGTCTTTAAGTAGGTTCTTTTCTGGGGTTGAGTTGTACTGAATAGAACCATAAGCGCAGTGATGGTTAGTGACAACTAAGCCTTTTGGCGATACAAATGATGCGGTACAACCGCCTAGGCTGATCACTGCGTTCATTGGGAACTCAGTTAATTTTGAAATTGAATCAGCGCTTATCTCTAAGCCTTTTGCTTTCAGTTCGTCAGCCATTGCAGGTAATTGATGTGGTTGCCACATCCCTTCATCTGCTGCAGCGCCAAAACTGGCGGCGATGGCGGCGGTTAATAACCATTTTTTCATTATAATTATTCCATTTTCGGTAATTTAATTAGTTGCCCACAAAACAAAAAAGTCAGGCTAGGCCTGACTTTAACAAAAGATTCACTCTCATGATAGCGTCTGAAAAACTCGCTTACAAATGATTAACACTCCTGCTTAAGCGAGTGCAACCATGAGTTGAGCAAACACAATGAGTATGCCGATTAACCCTGCTAGTAATAATGCAAAAGTACCACCGGCAACTTGATAGCCACCCAACAGTTGAGCGCGCTGTTTTAATGCCATCGCAATCGGTAAAAAGATGATCATCACCACCAATGGAATGGCAGCAAAACCAAGCACTTTGAAAAAACCGTCAGGGTAATACAGTGCACAAAGCAGTGGCGGGACAAAAGTGATTAGCCATGTTTTAGCGCGCCCAGCAACGTCATTTTTAGCGCGCGTCAGTTCAGCAACATAATCAAATAAGCTCATGGTGACCCCTAAAAACGAGGTAATTAATGCAAGGTTGGCAAACAGATCAATAGCCTGGCTAATGATGCTCGATTGAACCAGGCCTTGTAGTGCAGACACCAGTTTAGGCAGTGAACCGCCAAAGCTATGTACGGCTTCGCCACCTAACGACCCTAGTGTGACCAGTAGCCATAAAATGTAGCAAACTAAGGGGATGGTTGAGCCAATCAATAACACTTTTCTCAGCGATACAGCATCACCATCCAGGTAGCGCACAATCGTCGCAATACACACATGGAAACCAAAAGAGGTAAACACCACAGGAATAGCGGCTAACCAAAGTTGCTGCAGTGCATCGCCAGAGGCTACGGTTGTGGAGTAGTTATTTAATGCACTCATTAAGTTCACGTCGGGTAGCAAGAAGCTCACAACGACAACTAATAACAACACCATCGCAGTAAATAATATCCGCGATATTTTATCAATCCACTTTACGCCGATGGCAATAATTCCGCCAAAAAAGACGGTGAATAATATTACTGCAATTTGATTGCTCATGGTAATACCGATGGGTTGTAAGCGGGTTTCTAATAGTGATGACCCTCCCATTAGATACACCATGGTTAAGGCGAATAATAAACTGAGAAATGAGCCGCCTTGAATAAGCTGGCCTGCTTTACCAAGGGTTTTACCTGTGATGGCATGGACGTTATCGCCGACACCACTGCGCAAATTGATTTCTAGCATCAGTAAAGAGGTATAAGCTGAAATAGCCCAGATGATGACCAATAAGATTAACGCAGGGATAATGCCTAGTGCCGCGGTGGCTAATGGTAAGGCGAGCATTCCACCACCAATCGCGGTTCCGGCAACGATAGAAATAGAACCTAAGGTTTTCAAATTCACAGCAAACGTCCTGTCTAATTATTATTTTATTTGTGTCGGACATTAGCAGAAGGGTGACTGAGCAGGCAAGGATCTTCGGCAGTTAAAGGCCAACAGCCGTGTTTATAAACAATTACATAACATTACGCCAAACTACTTTACACGCCAATATTGCAATAGCGTAGCATTACAGCGCTACGGTGTGTTCGCTATGATATTAAGTCACGTTTACAATGTAAAAACAGGTGATTGAATAAAATACCTAAGTCGTTATAATGCGCCTAGTTTTAGGGGAGTAGCTAATCTTGTATTGCGCATAGCTGCATGCAAGGTGTCTGTATCAACATAATTGGCCTCATGCCATGGTGCAGACAGTAACACACTGTAAATCGGTGATGTTTACCCAGCGAGACCTAAGCACAATCACTGCATTAAGGGGTATGCGGCGGCTTGTGCTTAGTTGTCATTTACCCCTAGGATAATCACATTGGACGCGTTACTCACTTCAACCTTTTCTGTTGCAATTGCTGAAATCGGCGATAAAACTCAATTATTGGCTTTGTTATTAGCGATTCGTTTTAGCAATAAAACGGCCATCATCAGTGCGATTTTATTCGCCACCTTAATTAATCATTTTATAGCTGCGTATTTAGGGCAATGGGCGATAGGCTGGCTTGATCCTCAATGGTCACGTTATCTTATTGCCGCGAGCTTTTTTGCCATTGCATTATGGGTATTAATTCCAGATAAAATCGACGATGATGATAATCGTTTTTATAAACTCGGGGCTTTTGGCGCGACGTTTATTTTGTTCTTTATTGCCGAAATAGGTGATAAAACACAAATTGCTACCGTGGTGCTAGCCGCTAAATATCAATCATTAACTTGGGTAGTTATCGGCACCACATTAGGCATGCTTATCGCCAATGTGCCTGTGGTGTTAGCGGGGCATTTTAGTGCGAACAAGTTACCTATGGCACTTATCCACCGAGGTTGTGCCGTATTGTTTGCACTGCTTGGTGTGGCCACGCTCATGTGGTAATACCATTGCGCATTAATAAGTGACCACTCAGAATGCGTCCAGCGGTTTTTGATTAAGGCGTCGCTATGTAGTAATGGTTGTTCCCTTTCAAATAGCGAGAACGCAGAGCAAAAGCGGCTGGGGCATTCCTTTCAGGCGAGTTTTAAAAGGGCTTACATTGCGTTGCATGACTTCGAAAGAGAATAACTATTCATTCAGTCATTCGCCTTGTTTAAGCCCTTTTAAATTCTCGCTGAGAGATCACTTACTAACGCGCAATGGTATAAAGAGGTATGATGATAAATAGCCCTTTACTTGATAATAGAACCGCCCGAGCTTTGCCTTGGGTGGTGGCGATTGCATTTTTTATGCAATCACTGGACGGCACGATTTTAAACACCGCCTTGCCTGGAATGGCCAGCGACTTAAATGAAGATCCACTGCGCATGCAAGGCGTTATTATTGCCTACATGCTTACCGTCGCGTTATTGATCCCGGCATCAGGCTGGATAGCCGATCGCTTTGGCACCAAAAGGATCTTTTTCAGCGCGATTGTATTGTTTAGTTTCGGATCGTTACTGTGTGCCTTATCAAATTCACTTGATATGTTGATTGGCGCGCGGGTGGTGCAAGGGCTCGGTGGCGCATTGATGTTTCCTGTCGGGCGATTGGTGATACTGAGGGCTTATCCGCGATCAGAATTGGTACGGATTATGGGGTTTATTACTATCCCAGGATTACTCGGCCCATTAATAGGCCCCGCAATGGGCGGCTGGATGGTGCAATACTTAACCTGGCATTGGATCTTTTTAATTAACCTGCCAGTAGGGCTCATTGGCTGTTATGCCGCGCTCAAGTTTATTCCAGACTTACGCGGCAAACAAAAAACACGCTTTGATAGCGTAGGTTTTTTGTTGTTTGGTAGCGCAATGTTGTTGATTACTATTGCGATGGAAGGCTTGGGCGAACTGCATTTACCCCACTTACGAGTCATGTTGCTGTTATTTGCAGGCATGGCATGCTTGATAGCATATTGGTTACGAGCTGGCCGCATTGCAAAGCCACTATTTTCACCCTCATTATTCAAAACTAACACTTTTTCCATTGGTATTTTTGGTAACCTTTTTGCCCGTTTGGGGAGCGGTGCTTTGCCATTTTTAGTGCCGTTATTATTACAAATCGCATTAGGTTATTCTCCCTCTCAAGCGGGGATGAGCATGTTACCGTTGGCCGCAGCAGCAATGCTCGCTAAGTGGTTGGCTCGTCCAATCATCGAACGTTTTGGTTTTCGTATCGTATTAACCGGGAATACTTTGGCTCTGGGTTTGATGTTGGCCAGTATGGGATTAGTCAGCGAACAAACACCTTACTGGTTTATGTTGTGCATGTTGGCGGTTTTGGGGGCCATTAATTCATTGCAATTTACGGCCATGAATACCGTGACGCTGATTGATTTAGATGACGAGAGTGCCAGTAGCGGTAACAGTCTATTGTCTGTGGTTGCTCAGCTAGCATTAAGTCTAGGCGTGGCCTGTGCGGGTGCATTGTTGGGTGGCTTTAGTGCGGGTGTCAGTAGCGGCAGTCAAGCAGAGGTGTTAAGTGCATTTCAATTAACCTTCGTTACCGTAGGCATCATGACGATGTTTGCAGCGGCCATTTTTTCACTGCTGCCTAAAGAGGTTGGCCGGCAGGTTTATACCCAATCAACTTGAAGAGACGTGATTCAGAGCTTCACCGTGTTTTCAATACTAGGCGCGTTAATGCGGAGACCTTATAAATTAGCACAACAACGCTCTTGATTTAATCATCAGGGGAACACGGTGAAACTCCCATAGGGCAAGTTTTACACGCGTGGATACTGCGGCATTTGTTAATTTAGCTGATTTTGGAAAGGGAACAACCATTACCCGCAATCAATGCCTTGCCTAAACGCGTGTAAATTCTTGCTGAAATCGAGCATCTTCAGGTTGTTTGGGCACAAGATAGAATGCTTAACTCAAATTTGTGCACTAAGACACACTCCAGTTGACTTGGTTGGTTAAAATATAAACATGAGTCTCGTTTTTTTTATATCACTAAGGAGTGGGGTATGAGTATTAAAAAACACGGTTTATCGATTGGCATTAATCGTATTGAGAATGTTTTCTTTGTGACGTTAAAAGCCGTCGGAACGTTAACCCATGAAGATTATCTGGTGATTACGCCAATGCTTGAAGGTGCGTTAAGCCAGGTTGATCAACCTAAAATTAGCTTATTACTCGATGCGACAGAGCTTGAAGGTTGGGATTTGCGTGCTGCCTGGGATGACTTACAGCTGGGGTTAAAGCATGAGTCTGAATTTGAACGCGTTGCCATATGGGGTAATAAGACCTGGCTAGACTGGGCCACTAAAATGGGCAGTTGGTTTATGTCAGGTGAAATGAAGTATTTTGAAGACCAACATGACGCATTAAAATGGCTACGCTATTAGATATTAGTGGCCTTGAAAAAGAAAAACCTAGCGTAAATTGCTAGGTTTTTTTAAGCATCATGTATCTATGCCGTAGTATTAATATTATGACCGCTATTACCCACAGGTTGCGGTGGCGCGGCGGCTTCAATCAACTGCAGTGCCATTTGGCCTTCTGCTTCTTGCTGATCTTTCGCCATTACAGCGACTTTCAAACTGTTACCAGAATCAATCGTTGTAGGCATTGATGATGGTGCATTCACACTGATTGGCATGCGTTGTCCTCAGTTTTGACTTGTGTTTATTTCTATCGGCTTAACAGTGTAAAACTTGAGCGATAAATCATTTTATTTCTCGTGATGCGTTAATACATTGCGCGCAATTAATGTGTGATATAATTAAATTTTGATGAAATTCCGTGTTGGATCTGTCTGGATACAGATTTGAATATTATTGGTGAGCTGAGTAAAGCCTATGTCTATTAAAAATGCCCCCGAGCAAGCGGTTAATCCTTTAGCACTTGAAAACCAAGTGTGTTTTTCATTATACAGTGCTACAAATGCGATGGTCCGCGCATACCGACCACTGTTAGATGGTTTGTCGCTAACATACCCGCAATATTTGGTGATGATGGTGTTGTGGAAAGAACCAGGCATTAGCGTGAAAACCCTAGGTGAAAAGCTGCATCTTGATTCTGGTACATTAACACCGTTACTTAAACGCCTTGAGGCTAAAGAGTTAGTTAGCCGTGGCCGCAGTGAATTAGATGAACGAGTGCGTGTTTTGCATGTCACCGAAGCAGGGCGGCAGCTACATCAACAAGCGTTATCGGTTCCAGAACAAATGCGCTGCAAAGTGGGCGGAACGCTTGAGGATCTCGCTCAACTTAAACAATTATGCGATCAGGCATTTGCCATGCTGAATTCGGGCGAGGCAACAAGCTGTGAAATGTGAATATTTTCAGCGCGGTGATTGTTTATCATGCCGCAACATTTTGCAGCCGATGCCACAACAAATAGACAAAAAACAACAGCAGCTTATTGAATTATTTAGCGATCTTAGCGTAGCAAAATGGTTAGCTCCGGTATTAAGCGCCGAGTCTGGTTTTCGTAACAAGGCTAAAATGGTGGTGTTAGGCGCTGCGCATCAACCTATTTTAGGCTTGGTGAACCCGCAAGGTGAGGCTGTTAGTTTATGTGATTGCAGCTTGTATCCGCAAGACATGCAAATTCTTCTGCATCGATTACAACGTTTTGTGCAACAGGCAGGGTTACCGCCTTACCGAGTGGATAAAGCCAAAGGTGAACTGAAGTACATCTTACTGACTCGTAGCCAAATACAGGGCCAGTTTATGTTGCGCTTTGTGCTGCGCAGTGAGCAAGCCATTACCCGAATTGAACGTGAGTTACCGCAACTATTACACGAGTTTCCAGCGATCGCGTTAGTGTCAGTGAATATTCAACCTGTGCACATGGCGATATTAGAGGGCGAGCAAGAAATCTTTTTAACCGAGGCCACTCGTTTAGAAGAGCAATTTAATCATGTGCCGCTGTTTATTCGGCCTAAAAGCTTTTTTCAAACCAACCCAGATGTGGCGGCCAAGTTATATCAAACTGCCCGCGAGTGGGTTGCAGAGTTCAACCCGAGTTATATTTGGGATTTATTCTGTGGCGTAGGTGGTTTTGGCCTGCATTGTGCCGACAAACATATTCGTTTAACGGGTATTGAAATTGAAGCCGAAGCGATTGAGTGCGCCAAAATGTCTGCTGAAAAGTTGGGGTTAACAAATGTTGATTTCAGTGCGCTTGACTCGACACAGTTTGCTCAAGGGCAAGCAACTCAAGACAAGCCTGATTTAATTATCGTCAATCCTCCAAGACGTGGTTTAGGCGAAGCATTGTGTCGTTCATTAAGTCTTTTTGCCCCTAAAGCGATAGTGTACTCAAGCTGTAATCCCAACTCCTTAGTGGCTGATTTAGCCAATATTGAGGGCTACCAGATTACCAAGGTGCAGTTGTTTGATATGTTTCCGCATACTGACCATTTTGAAGTGTTAGTCATGTTAGAAAAACAGTAAGTTAACAGTAGTGTAGTCATGAAATTGTCATTTTTATGTCATAAAATGATGACTTCACACAAAGAGGAACTGGGCGATGTGGCAAATATTTAGTCGTTTTTTAGCATTAGGCTTAATCAGTTTTGGCGGCCCTGCGGCTCATATTGGTTATTTTAGAAAAGCATTTGTTGATGACTTACAATGGCTTGATGGTAAACAATACGCCAGTTTTGTTGCCTTAAGCCAATTTATGCCAGGTCCGGGTTCTAGTCAGGTTGGTTTTGCCATTGGTTACCACAAAGGGGGGGTATTTGGTGGGCTCGCGGCATTTTTAGGCTTTACGTTACCGTCATTTCTATTGTTGTTTTTATTTGCGGTAACCAGTGCGCAGTGGCTAGAAATCACTGCTGTGCAGGGCATGATCCACGGATTAAAACTGTTAGCCGTCGTGGTCGTTGCCGATGCGACATTGTCCATGTTTAGCCAATTTTGTCAGCGTAAAACCGCCAAGGTGCTAATGGCTGCAACTGCAGTGGCCATTATCTTAATGCCGTCAATGCTAATGCAAATTGCAGTGTTAGTGATTGCCGCCATTCTTGGCGTGGTATTACTGACTCGTGGTGAAAATATTACCCCCGAAAATCCCCCTATCGAACTTGATTATCGTTGGCTGGCTTTGTTTATTTTGTGTTTAGCCAGTTCACTGTATTTTATGGGGAATGATGACAGTTTAGGGCAAATTTTTGCGCAGTTTTTTCAAGTCGGAAGTTTAGTGTTTGGTGGCGGCCATGTGGTGCTGCCATTACTTGAGGCCAGTGTAGGTGACTACATTACTCCCGACCGATTTTTAACCGGCTATGCACTTGCGCAAGCCATCCCTGGGCCTATGTTTACCCTTGCCACCTTTTTAGGGGCCGATTTATGGTTAGAGTCTCCTATTTTAGGCGCCATAGTCGCCACCTTAGCGATATTTTTACCCGGTTTTCTACTGATGTTAGTCGGATTAAAAAGCTGGCATACCATTAGTCAGCGCCCCAATATTGCCGGCGCATTAGCAGGTGTAAATGCGGCGGTTGTCGGTTTACTGTTAGCGGCGCTGTATCAACCGGTATTTACCAGCGCTGTCATCATGCCGCTTGATATGGCACTGGTGATTATTGGATTTAGTCTTTTAAAAGTATTCAGGCCAGGCATTGTTTGGCTTGTTGTGGGCTTTGCTGCAATAGGCGCGTTATTGACGCTAATCTAAGTTCAACTTCCATCTTGTTTATTTTTGCGACATGTTTCACTTTATTCGTGTGCAAAGTTTGGCTACATGCTGTAAACATCTATACTTAATAGATTATTACAACAAAAAGGCTGCCAACTATGCTGAAATCCTCCCTCCGCAATAAGCTTTTGGGATTATCTTTAATTCCATTATTATTAATTTTAGCCGTTTTATTGAGTCTGTTTTATGTTAACGAGGGGACTTCGTTAGAAAATGATATTGCCCAATTTAGGGGCGAGTTAGTTTCAGAGAGAAAAAACCAACTGGCTGAAGCCACTGAGATTGCTCGTGGTGTTGTGGACTATCAGTTATCTCTAGGCAGCAGCGGTGATGTAAAACAAGCTTTACGTGATTTACGTTTCGGCAGTGCAGGATATTTTTACATCTATGACACTGCGGGAGTAAACATCTTCCATGCGACGATGCCTGAGTTAGAAGGGCAAAACAAAATCGATATGGCTGACCCTAATGGTACCAAAGTTATCGTTGGGTTATTAAATGCCGCTAAGTCTGGTGATGGTATTTTTTCTTACTTTTACAAAAAGCCCGGTACGGAGCAATTAATTGATAAGCTCGGTTACGCCGTGATGGTGCCAAATACCAACTGGATGTTAGGTACTGGCGCGTATATTGATGATATTGATCAAGCTATTGCGAAATTTCGTGATGAAAAAACTGAGCGAATGAATAGTAAAACTGTCATGTTTTTATTAATGGCGTTGGGATTAACCGGTATTACGGCATTTGTGGTGGTGTGGATGGCTCATAAACTGGTTGTTCCTATCCAGAATATGGCCAACTCACTAAACGATATTGCCAAAGGTGAAGGCGACTTAACCAAACGTTTAGACGTGACGAGCGAAGATGAAATTGGCCAATTAGGCAGTGCGTTTAATTTATTTGTCGATAAGCTGCAAACGATTATTGGTGATGTTGCGAGTGCGACAGACAGAGTTAAACATGGCGCGCAAAGTATTAGTGGTCAAACGGTTTCAATGACTGAACAGCTCTATAGCCACAATAATGAAATCGATCAAATCGTGACCGCCATTACAGAGATGTCTGCAACGGCAAATGATGTGGCGCACAATACCAGCATGGTAGCAGACGCAACGCATACCGCATCTGGCAACGTGACGAAAGCACAAGAGTGTGTCGATACTTCATTAACGGAAGTGTCTAACTTAATGAGGCAAATCGATAACGCAGCAGCAGATGTGAAATCGTTAAGTGAGCAATCGCAAAAAATTAACTCAGTATTGAGCGTGATTGGTGGCATTGCAGAGCAAACTAACTTACTGGCGTTAAACGCAGCCATTGAAGCAGCGCGTGCTGGTGAGCAAGGGCGTGGTTTTGCGGTTGTAGCCGATGAAGTCAGAAATCTCGCCAGCCGAACCCAAAGTAGCACAGTAGAAATTAACGACATGTTATCGCAATTACATAAGTTAGTGACTAAAGCGGTGCAGACTATGCAAGAAAGCCAAACGAGTTGCTTAAGCTCGGTAGAGTCATCGCGGGCAATCTCAGAAAGCCTAGGCGCGGTAACATCGTCTGTCACCAGCATTAGTGACATGAGTACCCAAATTGCCACCGCTGCGACTGAGCAAAGCTCTGTGACTGAAGAGATCCATCGCAATGTTAACTCGGTGCAAGAAATTGTTAACTCACTACTGGCTGCCAGCCAGGATGCATCTGGCTTGAGTAAAGATGTGGCCAACGAGGGCCAAACTCTTGCGAAGTTAGTGGGGCAATTTAAGGTGTAACTCGCCGCACAGTTTCACGATTACCGCGACAGAAAATGAACCCGAAGTGGGTTCATTTTTTATGGCTAAACGCTTATGAAGTGAACGGCCGTTGTCGTGAAATATATTCGCCATTAGTTTGTTAATAATCGACCTTTCGGTCTAGGTTTAGCGCGTGTCATGGGGTAAAATGCGCCGTTGCACCTTTTGTTAACTGCTAATTTAAGTTGAATATTCATGTTTGAAGTTAATCCGGTAAAATTCAAAATCAAAGAGCTCGCTGAACGTACTGAGTTACTTCGGGGGTATCTTTGACTACGCTGCTAAAAGTGAGCGTTTAGAAGAAGTCAGTCGTGAACTGGAAAGTTCAGAAGTGTGGAACGTACCTGAACGTGCGCAAGCGCTGGGTAAAGAGCGCGCGGCATTAGAAGCGGTTGTTAAAACCATTAATGATATGGACGCAGGTCTTGAAGACATCGAAGGATTGCTTGAATTAGCCATCGAAGAAGATGACGAAGAGACGTTTAACGATGCCGCGGCTGAACTTAACATTTTAGACACCCGTTTGGCTGACTTAGAATTCCGCCGAATGTTTTCGGGTAAAAGTGACGCATCGAATTGTTACCTGGATATTCAATCTGGTTCGGGCGGTACTGAGGCGCAAGATTGGGCCAACATGGTATTACGCATGTATTTGCGTTGGGGCGAAGCCCACGGCTACAGTCCAGAATTAATGGAAGTCACCGACGGTGATGTTGCGGGTATTAAAGGCGCAACCATTAAATTTAACGGCGAATATGCTTTTGGTTGGATGCGCACCGAAACGGGCGTGCATCGTTTAGTGCGTAAGTCGCCATTTGACTCATCTGGCAAACGTCATACGTCTTTCTGCTCGGTGTTTGTTTACCCAGAAATTGACGATGACATTGAAATCGAGATTAATCCATCTGAACTGCGTATTGATACTTACCGAGCCTCTGGTGCGGGTGGTCAGCACGTTAACAAAACGGATTCTGCGGTACGTATTACTCACTTGCCAACCAATACCGTTGTGCAATGTCAAAACGATCGTTCGCAACACAAAAACCGTGACTCAGCCTATAAGCAATTAAAAGCTAAGTTGTACGAGTTAGAAATGCATAAACAAAATGCCGACAAGCAAGCCGCTGAAGATGCTAAATCAGACATCGGCTGGGGCAGTCAAATCCGTTCATATGTATTAGACGATGCACGAATTAAAGATTTACGTACAGGGGTTGAGAACCGCAATACTCAATCTGTGTTGGATGGTGATTTAGATAAGTTTATTGAAGCCAGCCTAAAATCAGGACTTTAGTTTAATCAAATTAACTTTTTTCGCCATGTATCAAAGTGTGGCGAGCAAACGCGAGAATATAACATGACCGAACACGTACAAGATGAAAACAAACTGATTGCAGAGCGTCGCGCTAAACTCGATCACATCCGTACTAGCTGCCCTGCAAATGCTCATCCTAATACATGGCAACGTAGCCATAAAGCGGCTGAATTACAGGCGCAATATGGTGAGCAAACTAAAGAAGACCTTGAAACGTTAGGTTTTCAAACTAGCATTGCTGGTCGTATTATGGCTAAGCGTGGTCCATTTTTAGTGATTCAAGATGTGTCTGGTCGTATTCAAGCGTATGCTGGCAAGCCAGTACAAGGCGACTTAAAAGAACGTTATCAAGGTTTAGATATCGGTGACATCATTGGTGTTAAAGGTCAGCTGCATTTATCTGGCAAAGGCGACTTATACGTCAACATGGAAGAGTACCAGTTGCTGACTAAAGCGCTGCGTCCATTGCCTGAAAAATTCCATGGTTTAACCGACCAAGAAACGCGTTATCGTCAACGTTACGTTGATTTGATCGTTAACGAAGACTCACGTAATGCCTTTATCATGCGCTCTAAAGTGGTTGCTGCCATCCGTAACTTTATGGTCAAAAAAGAGTTCATGGAAGTTGAAACCCCAATGATGCACGTTATTCCTGGTGGTGCATCTGCACGTCCATTTGTCACGCATCACAACGCATTAGACATGGCAATGTACTTACGTATCGCGCCAGAGCTATACCTTAAGCGTTTAGTTGTAGGTGGTTTTGAGCGTGTGTTTGAAATTAACCGTAACTTCCGTAACGAAGGTTTGTCGCCACGTCATAACCCAGAATTCACCATGATGGAATTCTATATGGCTTATGCTGATTACAAAGACCTAATGGATTTAACCGAAGAAATGCTAGGCTCAATTGCTCAAGAATTATTGGGCAGCACTAGCATGCCTTATGGTGAAGAGACCGTTGAGTTTGGTGGCGCTTATGCTCGTTTAAGCATGTTAGAAGCGATTCAAAAGTACAATCCAGACAACGCGACAATTCAGGCAATGACCTACGAGCAAGTTAAAGACGTAGAGTTTATGCGTGATTTAGCCAAGAGCCTGGGCATCAAGTTAGAAAAATTCTGGACTTGTGGTCAGCTACTAGAAGAAATCTTTGGTGAAACAGCAGAACCTAAGTTAATGCAACCTACGTTCATTACCGGTTACCCAGCTGATATTTCGCCTCTAGCACGTCGTAACGACAACAATGATTTCATTACCGACCGTTTTGAGTTCTTTATCGGTGGTCGTGAAGTGGCTAACGGCTTTAGCGAGCTTAACGATGCAGAAGATCAAGACAACCGCTTTAAAGCACAAGTTGATGCTAAAGATGCTGGCGATGACGAAGCGATGTTCTACGATGCAGATTACATTACTGCTCTTGAGCACGGCTTACCGCCAACAGCAGGCCAGGGTATTGGTATCGACCGTTTAGTGATGTTATTCACTAACACTCATACTATCCGTGACGTGATTTTATTCCCAGCGATGCGCCCACAAGCGTAATTGCCTTGTTGGCTCTTCGTTGAGTTAGCGCTAATCGTTGATGAATTGAGTTTATCGCCGATTAAAAAAACAAAACCAGCCAGCAGGCTGGTTTTTTGTTTTAGTGGATCTCTCTAACCCTTTAATTAAAAACGGGCGTTGACCATTTGGAAGGTTTTGTAACCACCAGTGAGGTTACGCACCTTAAAGCCGTGTTGAGTGAGCATGCGATAAGCAACATGTCCACGTAAACCAACCTGGCACAATACCAGTAACTCTTTGTCTTTAGGGAGCTCGTTGAGTCGGTCACGCAGCTGTGGCAGTGGCATATTAATCGCGCCATCAATGGCGCCCGCAGTGGTAAGTTCGCCTGGGTTACGCACATCGACAATGACTTGCCCGGCGTTAGCTGCGCTTATATCGTGCGAGTGACAAATCTGCTCATCACCTAATAATACGTTAGCTGCCACCATACCCGCCTGGTTAACGACATCGCGCGCCGAGCCAAATGGCGGTGCATAGGTGAGCTCAAGGTCGGCTAAATCATATACTGTCATGCCAGCACGTTGTGCCACCGCTAATACGTCAATCCGCTTATCGACACCATCAAGTCCTGCCGCTTGAGCGCCTAAAATAGCACCACTTTCGGGGCTAAATAATAGCTTTAGCGTAATAGGATGCGCGCCTGGATAATAACTTGCGTGGCTGGCGGTATGCACATAAATTTTCTCAAATGGAATCGCTTGTTTGCGTAAGCTTTTTTCGTTGAGACCGGTAGATGCAATGGCCATATCAAATAGCTTACAAATCGCAGTGCCTTGAGTGGCGCGATACTTTATATTACCACCTAACATGTTATCGGCCGCCAAACGCCCTTGTCGGTTAGCAGGCCCCGCAAGCGGGATTAACGTTGGGTTTCCAGTGACAAAATCAGCAGTTTCTATGGCATCGCCTACGGCATAAATATCAGCATCTGAGGTGCGCATTTCATCATCAACCTCAATACCGCCAAGTTTACCCAACGAAAGGCCGCATGCCGTTGCCAAAGTTGTTTCTGGTTTGACACCAATGGCCAAAATCACTAAATCTGTGGCTAATGTTGCGTTATCACTCAGCGTTAATTGCAAGTGAAAGTGTGGCGATGCAGGTTTATCGTAATCATCGGTGTTGTCTGCGTCTGCTAGTGGAATAGGGCATTCAGTTACGGCGGCCAATCCGGTTTTTAAACGTAAATCAACATCATTATCAACCAGTTTTTGGTGCAGCATATTGGCCATTTCAAGATCAACAGGCCCCATAACCTGGTCGGCAAGCTCAAGCAAACTGACCTCTAAGCCTAAATGACGCAACGCTTCGACCATTTCTAAACCAATAAATCCACCACCCACAACCGTGGCATGTTTTGGCTTGTGTAACATTAAGGTGGCGAGAACCTTATCCATATCGGGAATATTACGCAGGCTATGCACAAAGTGGCTATCAATGCCTGGTAGTGGCGGTTTAATCGGTGAAGCGCCAGGGCTTAGTAATAATTTATCATAAGATTCTAGGTAGGTTTCATTGTTTACAAGATTGCGTATGGTCAGTTGTTTAGCCTGGCGATCGATCGCGATCACTTCGTTTAAAACTCGTACCTCAACATTAAAACGTGATTTAAAGCTTTCGGGTGTTTGCAGTAATAACGCATCTCTTGATTCTATCTCGCCACTAATATGGTAAGGCAGGCCACAGTTGGCAAACGACACAAACTCGCCTCTTTCTAACATAATAATTTCAGCGGTTTCAGATACTCGTCTTGCTCTTGCTGCAGCCGATGCGCCACCGGCAACGCCACCAATAATCACTATTTTGGTCATGCTTTTCTCCAGTAAATTAAGTCATAAAACCGATTTGTGAATACGCAATAGGTTTACGCAAGCGGTTTTAGGTAATCGATTCGTTTTGATGTGCTTTTTGACACTCAAAGCACTGGCCATACATATTGAGGCTGTGGTGATGAATGCTCATACCATGATGCTCAGCCGCTAAGCTTAAACGCAGTTCAATTAACGGGTCGACAAAATCAATGACCTTGCCGCAAGTGAGGCAAATTAAATGATCATGGCGTGGTTTATTGCTGAGCTCGTAAATCGTTTTTTCAGATTCAAGCAAACGACGAGTCACAAGCCCTGCTTGCTCAAAATCAGACATCATCCGATAAACACTGGTGAGTCCAATGCTCTCGCCTTGTGCATTAATGCCTTGAAAGATGCTTTCAACGGTTAATACCATACCGCGTTAGTAAATGATCTCTCAGCGAGAATTTAAAAGGGCTTAAACAAGGCGAATGACTGAATGAATAGTTGTTCTCTTTCGAAGTCATGCAACGCAGTGTAAGCCCTTTTAAAACTCGCCTGAAAGGAATGCCCCAGCGATTTTTGCTTTGCGTTCTCGCTATTTGAAAGGGAACAACCATTACGACATAGCGACGCCTTAATCAAAAACCGCTGGATGCATTCTGAGCGGTCATTTATTAATGCGGAATGGTATGAATGCTGCTCATCAACCTGGTTGATAAATTCGAGTAGTTTACATCTTTGGCTGGTTACTTTGAGGCCTGAGTCTTTTAATACTGCTTGCATTAGCCCTACCTATTCACGCCGAACCGTGTTTACTTTGCTGCTGATTTAGCTGATGTTTTTTGTCATCAATGCTTTACCATTAATTAAACTATCAACCACCTTGAACCTTGCTGCTTTCACTAAATTGGCCAGTGTTTGGCGAGAGACAGCCATTGATTTAGCCGCCTCTTGCTGCTGCATACCGAGCAAATCAACTAAGCGTAATGCTTCCATTTCATCCTCAGCCAGAGGTACCTGTTCCAACTGTGTCATTGGAATACCATTAGGCTTGAAACAAATATTGGCAGCTTGGCCGCATATTGTTCTGGGTATTTTGGGTCTTGCCATAATGCACCTCGTTATTGGCATATGCTATTTATACTGGGTTTAATGAAGACTTGCAAGCGTTGTTGAGTATCGATTAGCGATACACAAGCAGAACTTTGAACTAGGGCATATTTTGTCTATATACGATATTGCCGCCATACTTAAAGGGTACCGCAACACTCGTAAGCATAATCCTACGCGGGTATTTTATCTGTAGAATGGCTCAATGCCCAGCAAGGTTTGGTGCTGCGATACTTGGCTCAATAGCCCAGAGTAATGACACATGTTCTAGCAATAATACGACAACACTTCATCGTGCTGAGCTTTAGCGAATTGAGCTGGGATTATAGAGATGTTACTGCAGTTTATTGTGTGCTAAGCCGCTATGTTGACGATGGTTATTATTCGTTTTTGTTAGCGATTTCAGATTCACTATTCGGTGAATCACACCGTGGTTAACCTATTAAAAATAGTTGGTTTAAGGCACAATAGCCGCATTTAATGCTGTAGCCCAAAGGAACTCACATGACGCAAATAACCCTAACGACGCCAGACGATTGGCACCTTCATTTTCGTGATGGCGACATGCTGCGTGAAACCGTACCCGCAACAGCAAGATTATTTAAACGTGCGATTGTAATGCCCAACTTAGTACCGCCAGTGACTAATGCCGACATGATTGTGGCTTATCGTGAACGTATTTTAGCTGCGCGCCCACAAGGCAGTGACTTTGAGCCGCTAATGACCCTGTTTTTAACCAACAACACCAGCGCTCAAGATATTATCGACGCTAAAGCGGCAGGTGTGGTTGCGGCTAAGTTATACCCTGCAGGCGCGACCACTAACTCTGATACAGCGGTAAAAGCCTTAGATGCGCTATTTCCAATATTTGAGGTGATGGCAGAGCAAGGTATGTTGTTGTTAGTGCACGGTGAAGTGACCGAGTCACATATCGATATTTTTGATCGCGAAAAGCTGTTTATTGACCGCTATTTATCACGCATTGTTGAAGCCATTCCTCAGCTTAAAGTGGTGTTTGAACATATCACCACCAAAGAAGCTGCCGAGTTTGTTGCGGGCGCATCAGCTAATGTGGCCGCCACCATTACACCGCAACATTTATTGCTCAATCGTAATGATTTATTAGTCGGCGGCGTGCGTCCACATAACTTTTGTTTGCCAGTATTAAAGCGCAATATCCACCAACAAGCACTGCAAGCTGTTGTGGTGACTGGTTCAAGTAAGTTCTTTTTAGGTACAGATTCTGCTCCGCATGAAAAACACCGTAAAGAGTCCGCGTGTGGGTGTGCTGGCTGTTACAGTGCCTGGAGCGCGTTAGAGTTATATGCTCAAGTGTTTGATAACTTGAATGCACTCGATAAACTCGAAGGCTTTGCCAGTTTCCATGGGGCAGACTTTTATGGTTTACCGCGCAACACAGGCACTGTGACATTAGTGAAACAAGAGTGGACAGTACCTGAAGAAATTATTTTGCCAAACGGTAACCCTATCGTGCCATTTTTTGCTGGCCAAACTGTGAATTGGAAAGTGAAAAACGCTTAGCTATCTGGCAGTAAGCAAATAAAAATGCCTGTGGTATTAATGGTAATCCATTTAATACCACGGGCATTTTTTATGGCAATGTTATTGTGTTTAACATCGCCGTCAAAACAGAGTTTAAAGGGATTGCATACTTGCTTGTGTTTCGAGTAGAGCTTCAAATTCAGCTTGCGGTAAAGGCTTACTGAATAAATAGCCCTGACCATAATCGCATTTCAATGCATTGAGTAATTGATATTGCTCCTCAGTTTCAATGCCTTCAGCCACCACGCATAAATTAAGTCCATGGCCCATTGCGATTGCCGCGCCCACCAATTCTAAATCACCTGGATCGACAGTAATGTCATTAATAAAGCTCTTATCCACTTTTAATGTATCAAATGGGTAGCTGCGTAAATAACTTAATGATGAATAACCCGTCCCAAAATCATCCATAGAAATACTGACACCAATATCGTTTATGGCAGATAAATTATTATCAATAATCTGATCGCCACTGAGTAATACTCCTTCAGTGATTTCTAACTCAACGCTATTAGGTTGAATGTCATATTGGGCTATTAAGGCTTTAAGCAAATCGACAAATTTGTTTTCTCTAAATTGCTTTGGTGACACATTAATGGCAATTTTAAATTGGCGATTAAAGTAAGTTTGCCAATGATAAGCCGCAGCAAAAGCGGTTTCTAAAACGTATTGGCCAATAGGGACAATTAACCCTGTTTGCTCCGCGATAGGAATAAACTCATCGGGAGTGACATGGCCAAGTTCTGGGTTATGCCAGCGCAGTAACGCTTCAGCACCAATGATTTTACGGGTTTTAATCTCCACTAAGGGTTGGAAGTGTACCGACAGCTCATGGTTTTTTAAGGCGCCACGAAGTTGCTCTTCTACCCTTAGTCGGCGATGCATGTCCTGATTCATTTGTTGAGTAAAAAAGGTATAAGTATTGCGGCCCAGATCTTTAGAATGATACATCGCAGAGTCGGCTTGCCTCAGTAACTCTTTAGCGTCCAAGCTGTCATTAGGGTAAAGCGCAATACCAATACTAATCGTTGATACCAGTTCACGGTTTTCAAGCTTAAAAGGCGTGTCAAATTGTTGCAGTAACTTATTGGCTGTCACTTCAACATCAAGCTGATCATTAATGTTATTTAAAATAATGATAAATTCATCACCGCCTAAACGGCCCACTACATCGTTTTCTCGGATCGTGTCTTGCAGCCGGGTTGCGGCTAACACCAAGAGATCGTCGCCAACAGAGTGCCCTAAAGTATCATTCACTTTTTTAAAGTCGTCTAAATCTAAAAAGAGTATTGCCACTTGATTTTTCGCTCGGTGAGCTTCTTTAATCATTTGTGCTAGCCTATCAAGTGACAGTAAACGATTAGGCAATCCAGTTAAACTATCGTAATGCGCTTGATGAAGGATTTTTTCTTCTTGCTGTTTATAATGTGTAACATCTTGTTTTAATGCTAAATAATGTTTTATTACACCATTAATATCAAAAATTGGAGCAATATGAGCTTGTTCCCAAAATATCTCCCCGTTTTTCTTTCTATTTTGCAGTTCGCCTTGCCACGATTTTCCAGTAACAATAACCTCCCATAACTCTTTGTACTGTGATTTTGGGGTTAACCCCGACTTTAAGATACTGGTTTGTTGACCAATCACTTCGTCGGAACAATATCCTGATATTTTTTCAAAAGCGCTGTTAACGTATTCTATTTTGCTATTGGTATCGGTTAACACCATCGATATTGGACTTTGCTCAATAGCTTGTGACAATGTTAATGCTTGAGCTTCAGCTTTTTTCTGGGCACTTAAATCGATGTCGATACAGTACATTTCAATTTCATTTTCTGTGTTGTTAATTAATGCATGAGACGAATACACCTGCACATTACTGCCGTCAGATCTCATGAGTACTAACTCTTCTGCCGGAATGGGTAAGCCCTCGGTTATCCAGGTATTTACATTGTCGATAACATGTTGGCGATACGGTGCAGGAATAATAAGGTCTTCAAGTTTACTTCCCAGAGCTTGTTCTTTGCTGTAACCGTAAAGGTTTTCACTGGCTTGATTCCAGAAAATTACCTCACGATTTTTGTTATATCCTTGAACCGATATAGCAGGGATCCGTTCAAAGATGTGTCTAAACTTCGATTCACTGAGCAAGAGTTTCTTTTCTGCCTCAATGCGCTCTGAAATATCTTTAACAAAGCAAAAAAACATGCCGTTATCACCGTCCCAATAACTGACCGTCACTTCTACATGGTAAAGGTGACCTTGTTTATGTTTGTGTAATGACGTGTAATGAAAACGCTGCTCGCGTTTTGCCCGGTCAAGATTACGCGTTGAAAATTGGCGTTTGTCATCGGTTTCAATTTGATTAACTGACAAGCTAATTAACTCATCCGTAGTGTAACCCGTCATATTGGCAAAGCTCTGATTCACTTCAATAATGCTGCCGTCTAGTGACGCAATAACAAAGCCATCCTGGGCGGTGCTAATAATATTATGGTAAGTGGACTCACTGCGCTGTAGTTGCTCTTCGATATGTCTTTTTTCTGCTACATCCTGGCTTACTCCAACAATCCCTAAAATATCACCATCGACATTGGTAAATGGTGTCTTTTGAGTGCGGTAAATGTGTTCAATACCATTGGCTGCGACAATCTTGTCTTCGCAAACAATGGTCGCTCTTTGTGTTAATGCTTGAGTGTCATCGTGAATAAACTTTTTGGCTTGTTGCGCGCTAAAAAAATCATGGTCGGTGCGGCCCTTGATTTGATCTAATGTCAGGGTAATTTCGTTGGCAAAGGCTTTATTACAGCCTAAATATTTACCGTCAGTCGATTTATAAAAAATGAGATCGGGTATGCCATCAATAATATTTTGCAGGAGGTTTTTTTCGGTTTCGAGTAACTGTTGATGGCGCAATAACTCTTGTGCGAGTTTTTTGCTGTCAATGCGATGTTTAAGCAACAATCCTAATAAAAATGAGAGAGCGGTAAAGACCGAAAGCAATGTTAGGCTAATGGTCGAAAGAATCTTGTATCTATCGTCAATGGGCATCAGTAGCAAACAAGCAATCACCACAAGTTCAACGATGAAGCTCATCGCGAGAATATTTTTCCAGTTAAGGTGATTGTGGGATTTTTTTAACCAATATCGCCAACTTAACCCCACTAGCGCGCTGGTGAAAATGATCAAACTACCAATGTAAACGCCATCACCACCCAGGTAAACTCTGAAGCTTGTAGCGAGCAATACTGCGACAAATGTAGGAATAAAACCAAAAAATAAACCGCTTAAACTGAGCAGTATCCAGCGTGCATCAAAAAACACTCCAGGGCGCAGCTCCCAAGGATTACTCATAACGCTAATGGCGATGATGCCAATAAAAATACCGCTTAATATTGACTTGTAGCGGATGGAAGCAATGTTTTGTAATCTAACCGCGTCGAAGATCACGACGAGTGCTAGCAATAAGACTGCGTTATTCAATAAGCTAAAAAAACTATCCATTTATACCCCGCAAGTAAAAGGGAGTGTCATCCATTACGCTTTACATCGCCAATACTTGGGCGGTCAAACAGGGTTATCGTTATCGTATCAATATGTTGCCCTTTATCATCATATTGGCGACATCGCTGTTTGCACACTTAACACTATCTATTGAGTTTAGTCGTAAATTGATTTTTAACATGAAATAAGACATTAAATTTATCGTTATAAAGGCAGCATTCTTTGTCGTTAATCTACACGCTAGCATGCAACATTATAGATGGCTAAACAATGGCGGATATTGTTTTGATTAATGTGAGATAACGCATAGGTATTTTATTTTGATATTATTTTTTATGGCGGTTTAAATAATTAATACAGTGAGATAAACGTAATACTCACAATCAACAAACACAGGCGGTGATAAAATCTGTAAGAAAATCGCTAACGCTGGGGTCTTTTAAATCAATACAACTTGCTTGATGGCCAAGCAATACATTAAAAGGACAACCCCATGAAATTATTATCAACCAAGACGAGCGCAATTAAGTCTATCGTCACCCCCGCTATTATCAGCTTGAGTTTATTATTTGGATTTCAGGTACAGGCATCAAGTTTAACCGTGCCAGACTCGCTCATTGTAGAAACCGTTAACGGCGAAAATGTAAGCTTTGACAGCACCATCGGCCTTAAGCGCGGCCAACAGTTGGTAGAGATAAATTACCGTGATTTGTTTCAAGACAATGCGGATGACTCAGGTTATTGGGTTCGCTCAAAGCCACTTTATCTCACGTTAAATGTGGCTAAAAACCAGCGCTACGAAATCATCACCCCGACAATTTACAGCGCCGAAGATGCACGTGAGTTTTTAGATAATCCACAAGTTAAATTAACGGTAAACGGGCAGCATCATGATGACGTTGAGCTACTCACTCAAGCACAGTTATTGACTCAACTGATGCTTAAGTAGCGGGTATTGTTAACTCTGCAATAAGTTTATTGTGCTTCCTCATGGCCATTACTCCCACTAAAAGCCCAGGCCCTAAAATAGGAATAGAAATAAAAAGGTAGCCTAGGCTACCTTTTGTTTTTGCATCATAAGCGTAAATGGTTTAACCAATGGCTCAACCAAATAGCTTATGTTGTGAATGGTTACTTACTGTCTGAACGAATGACCAGTTCAACCCGGCGGTTTAGCTTCTGGCCCGCTTCATCAAGGTTATTGGCAATAGGTGAGTACTCGCCAACCCCTTTGGCTTCCACTTGCTGTGCAGCAATAGAGAACTGTTTTATCAAGCGGGTTTTAATTGCAATCGCGCGCTTTTCTGACAAGGTTTGGTTATACGCTTGCGAACCTTGGTCGTCTGAATGTCCTACCACGTAAAATAATTGCTTAGGGTGCGTTTGAAGGTATTGAGCGACCACTTCTACAATCGGATAAGCTTCTGGCAGTAATTCATCGCTATCATATTTAAACAACAAACCGTCCAGCGCCACATGGCCGGTTTTAGCAATCTCGTCGGTTAAGCCCTGCAAATCAATTCCGACTCGGTTATTGTTTAATGTGGTTTCTTCAATGATTCGGATTTCAGCAGAGAGCTCGCCAACATATCCAATCACATACACCATTACATAAACATTTCCCTCAGGTCTGTCTAACTTATACAATCGATAAAATTGACTGTCGTCTATACCGTTGGACATCAGTAATGTTAAGGCGTTATACATTTCTGTTCTTTGGCCACATAGCTTACCTGTACAAGCATAAACTTCGTTAAAGCCAAGCTTAACTAATGCGTTTTGGTAATTAGCATTTATCTCGTATTCAGAATAAGTCCGAGGTAAATTATAGCCAATATCGGTTATTTTTCCTTCTAGCACCTTAGTCTCTAATTTCTTGCCGTTTTTACCTATTAATACGGCGATTTGTCCAAAACTGTGGCTAGTATATTTGGCAATATAGGCACCTGGTATACGAGTCAACATTGGATGGTCGGAAGAGTTTTTTTCATCTTTTTTGCTATTGTCAGTTACTGCTATTTCACTCACTTTTTCTGATAAATACCCCTGATTAGTCGTCACCAAATCTAATGGTTCATCGATGATTTCTATAATATCCAATTCTACATTGGTCGCATTCTTCCAGCCAGCTGCATATAAGGATACATATACTTGTTTTTTAGGAAGAGTGATATAGGCAGTGATTAACGCTGGCGACTTTTTTGAAATTGTATCAAGCGGCTTCAAAAAACTATGTAATCTATCCTCGTTACCACAAGTGGCTTGCTCACATTCAAAAATAATCTCAGCATTGATCGCGTTAAGCTGTTTTTTATAGTTATTGATTAAATGGGCCGGTGTATAAGACGGCGGTAGCTTATAGTTGGTTCTAATCAGTTTACCTTTCATTTCTTTTGACAGAATATTTTTGCCATCAATTGCCGTGATCAATTGCACCGGTGTGAAGTGTCTAAGTTCACTCTTTGTATCTTTTACCTCTTTGGGCTCAGAAAATAATTCTTGAGTTGTCGCAGAAAAAGCATTCATTGCTGGCATCATCGCCATGATGACTGCCAACGACATAAGCGCGGTTTTTAACATTTCAACTCCCTGTTGTGTATGTTGATGGATGTGGAACAAAGTAGATAAGATATTAAATTGTCATAAAATAATTACCAAAAATAACGCCCTAGAAGTTTAACTAAAAAAATCAATAATTAGAACTAATTGAGATTGCTTGCTTTCATTATTTGCCCATAACATTCATTAAGTTACTCGACTTGTTAATGTTAGAAATTTAAACCATACACTACCTTACAATAAATCACATCACATCACATCACATCACTTAGTATGTATTTTGGGTTGGTGGTAATTATTGGTGATAATTGATTTGTTTTTTTTATGTGAAATAATTTATAAGTTGTAACTAAAATTTTCAGTAAATGAATAATCTTAAGATTGAAAAACTTTAACATTGGAGGTTCGAAGATGAACAAATTAAAACAAAAAGGTCAAGGTATGACCGAATACATTATTATCGTAGCGTTAATTGCTGTTTCAGCGATCGGTGTATACAGCTTTTTTGGTAAAACTATCCGTAATCAAGTAGCTGGATTATCTGCTGAAATGTCAGGAAAGGATTCATCAACTCAAATTGATGCTGCTGTAACATCTGCAGGGGCTGCGGGTACTGTAGCAGATAAAAACTATAATCTAGGTAATTATAACGAAGCAGCTAACAAAAGTGCTGCTGCTTCTTCTAACTAATTAGATTTTAACCTACTTATTCATTTATATGAATAAGTAGGTTTTCTGCTATCTAAAAGGATTCAGATATGAAAAAGCGCCAATTAGGTCAAGGTATGACCGAATACATTATCATTGTGGCATTAATCGCGGTTTCGGCAATTGGTGTATACAGCTTTTTTGGACAAACCATTCGTAACCAAGTTGCTGGCCTTTCTGCCGAAATGTCAGGAAAGGATTCAAACACACAGATTACGGCAGCACAAACCTCCGCAGGAGCTGCCAGTACCACCGCTAATAAAAATTACAATTTAGGTAATTATAATGAAGGTGCAAATTCGGCTGCGGGAGGAAGTAGCTCAGGCGGTGGAAGTACTGGTGGCGGAACGGTTGTAGATTAACGCCTTATCACAACTCATGGATGAACTAACGAATGGAAAGTAATACAGGATTTTTAAAGCAAAAAGGTCAATCTTTAGTCCTTTCTTTGATATTAATGTCTTTTGCTGCAATGACAGTTTTGTATAGCTATAACACTGCTCAATTAAATATAAAGTCAACAAAACTACAGCATACAGCTGATAACGCAGCTTATAGTATAGCAACCATCGCAGTGAGAGATTTTAATTTTAAAGCGTACACAAATAGAGCTTCTGTTGCCAATCAAGTTGCGGTAGCCCAAATGGTTGGGTTGTCTTCATGGTTTAATATGGCAGAACGCTTTTCTGAAAATGCATGTGATGTTCTTTGTTGGGTTCCTTATCTTGGGCAGGTTATTGGTGCTATAAGAAGCAGTGTTGGTTATGCAAATCAAGTAGTACAACCATTTACAGAAATAATGATTACTGCTGAAAATACAATATTAGGTATTCTTCGTTTCTCTCAAAATGCAATTCATGTTGCAAGTGCAGGCGCTTCATTTATTACAGCAACTAAAATCGTGCATGCAAACGATGAGAAAGCTGAATTAAGTTTTGCGCAAAACCCTCAGCTTATCGAAAATATACACAATGTTTGGTTTACGTTTCAAAAGGAACACAATCGAAATCTTCAAAACAGAAGTAATACGCAGTTTATTGACTTTAAAACTGTAATTTTGAAATCAAGAGATCCCTTTAGTACAACCCGTAGATATAAATTGAATTTTCCTTGGACTTTTACTTTCTGGCCTATGAAACGAAGGTGGAAAACAGAGAAAGCCGGTGGTAGTGAACTTATTTCTAATCAAAATGAGGCGGAATCTTGGACATCAATGGATACGCTAAGTTTTGACTTATCAAAATGGCGTTGTGGTTGGTCTGGGTGTGGTTGGCGTGGTTATAAAGAAACTCCTGTAGGCTGGGGGGCTACTCGTTCAGATGACAGAGCAGATATAACTCGGCTAGGAAGTCAATCCCTTTGGGGGCAAAGTCGAGCTGTAAATAAAACAGCGTCAAAATACGCAGCGAATAATCAGCAGACATCAGGAGTTTATAGTGGTGTCCAACCTTTTTATGGTTTATCAAATTCAGCAGTTAAAAAGAATCATACAGATAATATCGTCGTTGTTGTTTCAAAAGAACAGAAAGATGCAAGGACAACAAGCTCTGTTGATTTAGCGGGAAAAAATATAGACCCAGCAACAGCAGAAAAAATGTTAGGTGATAGATTAAATTCTATATCTGCATCACAGGCCTATTACTCTAGACCAACTGATTTATGGTCTCGAGCAGATGGTAAGCATGAATATGGAAATTTATATAATCCATTTTGGCAAGCTCGATTAACAGACACCACGAATTTAGAGCGAACGATGGCCTTAGCATTAACGAGGTTGCTCTAATGGGTGCTGTTGAACAGAAAGGACAAGCATTGGTTGAAGGCGCAATTGCACTTACTTTTGTCATTATTCCTTTATTAATTCTACTGCCTTACATGTCTAAAATGACAGAGGTACAGCATCGAGTATCAGAGGCTGCACAGTATACTTCTTGGGAACGAACAGTGTGGAAGAATAGTCGTCCTAGTTTGTTGCCAAATAATAGCTCTCATCATTCGGCAATTATGCCAGAAAATGATATTGCAATGCGTATTCCTTGGCGATTTTATCAAAAAAATGGACTCTTAATTAGTAGTGAAAATCGAAATGAATGGGATTGGGACGAGAACATTCACCCATTACTCAAATCTCAAACTACACGAAACTCATCAAATGACAATTTATTATCCTTAACGGATGAGAACATTACTGACGGTGAGTTTTCTCGATTTGAACGAACAGAGCGAAGTGGTAAAACACCAGGAAGTATAGGGAGTACGATAGATTATGCGGTTGGATTATTATCTTTTACAGGATTAAATTTAGACAGAACGCCATATTACGAAACAGACGTTAGCATTAAATTACAAAATCACTATTTAGAGCCTTTTGATCAATTAAATCTAAGTTTTAAAGGCAACAGTGCATTAATGGCTTCTGGGTGGAATGCGGGTGGAATTGATCATGCTGAGAAAAGAGTCAAAAAGTTGGTGTTAACGACGGTGTTAGATAATGGTCTTGTACGTCTAGTTCAAAGAATTGGCGGCTTTATTCCATTTGGTAAAGAGCTTAGGACTAATTCTTTAAAATTTGGTCATGTTGCTCCAGAGATATTACCGGAAAATAGGTTATGTCGTTATGGTACTGAAAACTGTGGTGGTTAAATTATGAACAAGTTATTCATTCTCCTTCTATTATGTATACCTTCTATATGCTTCAGTGTTGAATGGCCTGATATCGAGTTTCCAGAAGATGCGGTTGTAGAGATAGTTGCCGAAGACATTAAAATGTATGGATATCCAACTAAAACTTGGATTGTCAAAGATAATGCGAGCCAAATGTTAACCGCAGCATTTTTTAAAAAGCAATGGAAGAGTAAAAGCGATAAGTTTGATGAGCAAAAATTAGGCAGTGATTATGTCATTAATAGCCTGCAAGAGCCTTTTTTACTGACAGCTCGAATTAAGAAAGAATATGATGGTGTGACTGTTTTAGTTGGCATAACACAAAATATTGAAGCAAGTTCCAATAATATTAGCGCTGATCAATTTCCATCACCACTTAACTCGAATATAATTTCTGATATTAAGTCGAAAGATTTATTTAAAAACGGTAGAACAGTCATTTTACAAAACAAAAGGAGCATTTCAGAAAATTATCATTATTATCGAAGATATTTTCAACGACTTGGTTGGAGCGAAAATACTGGCATTCTAGATGTTAATTCAGGAAAAGCTGTTTTGATGATGAGTAATGGAGCTAATACGGTTGATATCAGTTTTAACAAAAAAAGTGAAAATGTAAATGTAGTGTTCAACCAAGTCATGGATGGAATATGAAATGACAGGATATACATATAATAAAGGACAATCGAGTGTTGAATATTTAATCGTATGTGCAGCATTAGTCGCTGCATTATTTACACCATTAGAAAATGATAAGAGTGTAATCAATACTTGTGCAGAATCATTAAAAGAATGGTATAGCGCATTTGCATACAATAAATCAATGTCAACATTACCAGATTACAACTAGGGATAGTAAATGCGATTTAAATCTATAGATTTCAACTGGATATTACTGATTATAGCTATTGTGCTAGGCGGTGTTTCAGCTTGGGCAACCAAGAATTATTTTATCACTAAAGAACAGCAAATTAGAGATGAGCTTTCGAGTGATAATATCGTAATGGCGGACGTAGTTGTTGCAACGCAAGAATTACGAAAAGGTGATGTAGTATCACAAGATAATATGTCGGTAAGAACAGTCCGAGCAGATATTTTACCTTTAGACGCTGTTCATCCCTCACAGTTCGATTTAGTCATCGGGCAGATGTTATTGGCACCTATGAGTGCGGGAAGACCGCTTATATCGACATATTTACCTGGTATGCACGCAAAACAATTCTCTGATTTACTTAAAGATGGTGAGCGTGCAATCACAATCAATATAGATGAAATTAACTCGACCGCGGGCATGTTAGTGCCTGCTGATCACATCGACTTATTGTTAGCTTTTAAAGATGAAAAAGATGAACAAGAAACTGAAACATTACAATTGTTAATTGAAAATGTCGTAGTGCTAGCAGCCGGGCGCAGAAGTTTAGATATTAATCCTGAGTTAGTTGAGACTATTTATGACAATCCGAATGCTTACAATACTGTAACACTGGCGTTATCGGTAGAAGATGCTGCGAGAGTTTCTTTAGCTAGAAACAAAGGCAAATTTGTAACCTTACTACGTAATCAAGAAGAGGTAGCGCCTTTAGAGTTTGTTTCTTTAAAAGAAAGCCAAATATTTAATGTTGTTAATAACCAAACTGCCGAAAACAATGTCGAAATGATTATCGGCGGCAGTGGCATAAAAACAACGACCCAAAGTTATCCGCTTCCTAAAGAAATGCTTGAGCAGTTAAATCAATATAAGAATAATTTATCACTATGAAATCATTAAATATAATTTTTGTTTTTTTTATTTGTATTTTTACATCATCGGTAGCTTTAGCTCACAACAATACTCCATTTAAATTATATGTAGGTGCAGTAGAGCTGTATAAAGCCAAAAACATTGAGCGAATAGTGGTTGGTAACGGTAGTGTAATTAGTACAAAGGTTATTGAT
Organism: Shewanella sp. MF05913; assembly: GCF_059758095.1. NCBI lineage: Bacteria > Pseudomonadati > Pseudomonadota > Gammaproteobacteria > Alteromonadales > Shewanellaceae > Shewanella > Shewanella sp. MF05913. The sequence goes on along the minus strand of NZ_JCAYNT010000006.1, from coordinate 12,971 downwards.
AATAATGGTCTTATTATTATAGGTGAATCCGCAGGTGAAACCGATTTGCAAATATGGCAAAAAACGGGTCATGTCATTAAGTTAAGCGTGACGGTCACTCCAGACAACTCACTCAAAACGTCAGCGACAATTAAGAGGATGTTAGCCGCTTTTCCTGCATTACAAGTGACGGAAAATGATGGTTTGATCATTGTTCAAGGTGAGGCAGACTTAATCCAAAAAGAACAATTAGAGAAAATATTTGAGGCTAGTCCTAATATTGTGTCATTAGTTCAGTACACAAAATATGCAAAAGCTATTGCACCAATGGTTAGAATGCAGGTCAAGATAGTTGAATTTAATAAATCGACACTAAATAACATTGGTATTCAGTGGGATTCAGTTATGGCTGGTCCGGCATACGGTGCTGCAAAAGCTTTTACCGCCAACCCCATTTTTAGTGTTGCATCTTCAGGTCAGTTTGTTGACCAAATATCAAGTGCAGTGACAGACAGTATTGGTGTACTCGATAACCGTGGATGGAGTTATTTTGGTGTAGTGACGGGTATAAGCTCTCAAATTCAGTTATTGGCTCAAAAAGGTGATGCTAGAATGCTTGCAGAGCCGAATCTTACGACTCGCAGTGGTGAAACTGCATCATTTTTAGCGGGGGGAGAATTTCCAATACAGAGTGTTAGTGGACTTGGTGCCGTAGATGTGGAGTTTAAAGAATATGGTATTAAGTTAGATATTGAACCTGTAGTGGACGAGAACCAAAATATTGTGAGTAGAGTCATGGCCGAGGTCAGCTCAATTGATCCCTCTGTTTCCATCGGTGACATCCCAGGATTGTTAACGCGTAAAACTGAATCTGTCATTAATGTCAAAAATAATGAAACTATCGTTATTTCAGGTCTAGTCAATAGTGAAATGTCAAAATCGGTCAGTAAATTTCCCTTTTTAGGTGACATTCCTATTTTAGGTGAATTATTCAAATCTAGAGACTTTAGAGAAAAGAAAAGTGAGTTGGTTATTTTTGTTACCCCGACGATTGTGTATCCAGGCGAAGAAAGTCATGACGCACAATTAGCCCGAGGGTTAGAGCTCATTGATGAGTCTCCTAAACTTGAAGCGTTTTATATCTTAGATTAAAAAGGATTTACAGATGTTTAGCGTAATTGTTAACACAACTAAAGGCACTAAAGTGGGTGAGTTTCAGTGTATTCATTCGGAATGTCATGTAGGAAAAGAGACTCAACAACTTATTCAACTCCGAGGCTTTAAGGTCTCTAAGCATCATGCGACATTATATCAAAATGATGACGGGATATTTGTAACAGATAATCAAAGTCGCACAGGAACAAAAGTTAATGATGAAAAGCAGGCTCAATTTGGTCCATTAACGTTAAATGACAAAATACAGATTGGTGATTATATTCTTCGGGTACAGTCTTCCGACCGCAGTAACACATCTGAAGAGAACGAAAGCAAGGTTTTAGATACGGAAATTGATAGCGGTGTGAATATTGAATCTACAGATATTCAAGCGCAAGAAAAACAAAATATAGCCTCTATTGCTTCGGCGGAATTACTTCAAAAAATCAAAGTCAGAAACGAATGTCGTCGTAAGGTTCATAGAGAGCTATTAAAGCTAATGGATTTAAGACGCGTAAACGTCAATGAAATGAGTGACGATGAATTAAGGTTTCAAAGCTCCAAATTGATTGAACAAATCATCGATTCAATGACTATTCCGGCTGAAATCGAAGTTAGCTCACTTATTAAAGAAGTGTTAGACGAAACCATTGGTTTAGGACCATTGGAAAGCCTTATTGCCGATCCAGATGTTACTGAAATTATGGTTAATAGCCATGACCAAATATTTTATGAAAAAGCCGGTAACTTGTTTTTATCCGATATTGCCTTTTCTGATGATCAAGCTGTTTTAGGTGCCATTGAAAGAATTGTTACACCAATAGGCCGAAGAATAGATGAAAGTTCGCCAATGGTGGATGCAAGATTAAAAGACGGTTCTAGGGTTAATGCCGTCATTCCACCATTAGCATTAAAAGGGCCATGTATCACCATTCGTAAGTTCATGCAGCGACGTTTGAGCTGTGATGACTTAGTTAAGTTTGATTCAATGAATGCTGCGATGGCATCATTTTTAGAAATGGCTGTTAAGCAAAAAAGAAATATTGTGATTTCCGGTGGTACAGGTTCTGGTAAAACAACATTATTAAATGTGTTATCGAATTTTATTCCAGACAATGAGCGGATTGTAACAGTCGAAGACGCCGCAGAACTTCAATTGTATCAACCTAATTTAGTCTCACTAGAAGCCAGACCGCCAAACCAAGAAGGTAAAGGTGCTGTTGAAATTCGTGATTTAGTCAAAAATTGTTTACGAATGCGTCCTGACCGAGTGGTTATTGGTGAATGTCGAGGTGGTGAAGCTCTCGACATGCTTCAGGCTATGAATACAGGACATGATGGTTCGCTTACCACTGCTCACTCAAATTCTCCCCGTGATTGTGTGTCACGTTTAGAGGTGATGGTAATGATGGCCGGGATGAACTTACCTATCTTGGCGATACGTGAGCAAATAGCCTCAGCAGTGAATATTATTGTGCAACAATCTCGTTTTTCTGATGGTTCAAGAAGAGTGACCAGTATTTGCGAACTGACAGGATTAGAAGGCAGTGTTGTACAGTTGTCTGAAATATTTAAATTTCAACAAACTGGATTTAATGCAGAAGGCAAAATTGAAGGCTTTTATACTGCAACTGGTACCGTTCCTGAGTTTTATGAGCAGTTACAAAAGCGGGGCGTAAAAATTAAATTAGATATTTTTGATAATGGAGGCCGTAAATGACAATAATTTTATTTGCAGCCCTTTTAGCATTTATATCTGTTGCGCTATTGGTGTGGTCTTTAAAGCATTTATCGGAAAAGTTCGCGTTGAATTACCATCAAACGTTTACGACTTCTGCTAAATTAAATTTGACCGAAATGTTTTTGTTTATCGAGCCAAAACAACTCTTTATCATAAATATGATCACTCTGATTTCGCTACCTATTTTATTTAGAGTTTTTATGGGCACTTGGGTGTTGGGTATTCTACTCAGTATTTCTCTTGCTCTTGTCCCCCGGTTTATTTACAAGTTTTTACATAAAAGGCGTCGTAGAAAATTTGTTCACCAATTACCTGACGCGCTCAATATGGTAGCTACATCTATGCAGTCTGGTGCTAACGTAACCAGTGCAATTGAATTTATGGCTGAAGAAATGGAATCGCCAACTAAACAAGAGTTTCAGTTATTTTTGCGTGAGCAAAGGCTTGGTGTCGAATTCAACAAAGCACTAGATAATATGCTAGTGAGAATTCCTGAAGATGAATTTCAGCTTGTTACCGCAGGCATGCAAATATCCAGAGAGGTTGGAGGGAATTTAGCTGAGGTGCTTCATAGATTATCACAGACTTTACGCAAAAAAATTGAGATGGAAGGTAAAATTGATGCCTTAACCTCTCAAGGTAAAATGCAAGGCGTTGTGATGACCTTATTGCCAGTCTTTATTGGTGTAGTGCTATATCATATGGAACCCTCTTCAATGGGCCGAATTCTTACGGAGCCAATGGGATGGGCATTAATTGCACTTATTACTATCATGTTATTTGCCGGGTATATGTCAATCCGTAAAATAGTCTCGATTGATGTATAGGGAATATCATGGTTAATTTAATTGTCACATGCTACACAATCGCATTCATCTTCTTAGTTGTTAGTTGTATTCGTATTTATCGAAAAGTACCAAAAGATAATCGTGAATTTATGGACCCGTTATCTCCAGGGTTAAAGCTTATCTGGCCTTTTGTTAGAATCGTTGCTTTTTATATTAGTGAAAATTTAAGTGTAGATTACCTGGAACGGATCTCAAAAAAGCTTCAAATATCAGGTTTGTCTTACATCATGACCGCAGAGCAATATTTTGCTATCAGGGTTTTAAGTACATTATTTTCGCTTGGGTTAACGATATTTTGTGGTTTGCTATTAGATAATCTAGAAACTAACTATCTGATTTTTGCTGCCGTTTTTGGTTATTTTTTGCCCGTATTAACCCTAAATGATTTACGTAAAAAACGACAAGGTCAAATCGTCAAATCGCTTCCTGTGTATTTAGATTACTTAACCATGGCAATTGAAGCTGGCTTAAATATGACCGGAGCATTGTCTCAAGCTGTCGACCGTGGGCCCGCAGGCCCATTGCGTATTGAATTAGAAAAGGTGATTCGAGACATGCGAGCGGGGATGTCAAGGGCGCAATCTTTCAGAAATATGGCTGACCGAGTGCAAATCACCGAAGTTAATAGCCTTGTAAGTGCGCTCGCTCAGGCAGAAAAAACGGGCGCGAGCTTAGGGCAAACATTGCGGATCCAGTCAGATCAACGTCGTGTAGAACGTTTTCAGCGTGCAGAGAAAAAAGCGCTTGAAGCACCTGTTAAATTAGTCTTTCCGTTGGTTATATTTATTTTCCCAGTAACATTTATGATTTTGGCTTTCCCTATTGCGATGAAATTCATGTACGAGCTATAAAATGAACTTAATAAGTATTAAAAGCGACAAAGGTAGCAGCATAGATAATGTTTTCTATGCAAACAAAACCTTGAGTAGATTGAAAGGTCTTTTAGGGCAAAGCAGTTTAACTATGCAACAAGGCCTATTGATTGCACCTTGTAATTCAGTTCATACCTTAGGGATGAAGTTTGATATCGATGTGATTTTTTTAGATAAAAATAACAAAGTTGTCAAAATTAAAAAATCGGTTAAACCGATTAGAATGACCAGTTGTTTTCGCTCTAAAAAAGTACTCGAGTTAGCATCTGGAAGTGCAGAATATAACAATATTTCAATCGGAGATTTACTGTCATGGTAAGACATCTATTATTACTTACAGCTGTTTTGTGCATGGGATTAGCTGGTTGCGCCAGTAAACCGGATACTAAGCAACAAGAAGGTAATCAACAAATCATGCAGCTGCAAGCCAATGCTGAACGTGCTTATAAAATGGCTATGTTAGACCAGGCTGAGAGTTTGTACTTTGAGGTCTTAGCTAGCGTGCCTAACTATGCTCCAGCCTGGTTTAGGTTGGGTAATATTTACACTCGAACGGGGCGTCACGATGCTGCAATAGCGGCTTACTCAAAAAATTTAGAATTTCAACCAGATAATCAAAAAGCATTTTATAACATTAGTTTAGTCCGTATTAAACAATCAACTGAAACGCTTGCAGCGGCAACAAAGCATGGTGATGTAAACTCTCCTATTGGTAAACAAATTCAAGCGTTACTCGATGCTCTGAATCAATTGCAAAGAGAGCCAAATAAATCGGATCAGCAAACTCAAGCGGCGTTGTAATGGAACTGAAAACATGTAGAGCTCAAAAAGGCCAAAGTATGGTTGAGTTTAGTCTCGCTGTGCCTTTTTTAATGCCAATCATTTTAGTGACTATGATGTTAATTGTGCAATGGGCTTTTATTTACTCAGCTAAAAGTACCCTAAATGCTGCCACCATTAATGCCGTAAGAGCTGGCACGCTGCACAACGGCAGTATGGACGAAATACGCACAGGGCTTGCTCAGGGCATGATGCCATTATTTGCCCATGGGACTGATATTTCAGACACTCTAGAGGCTGTTGCAAAATCAAAAGTGGCAGTAGCATTACAAAGCGATATTACTATTTTAAGCCCAGATAGAACCGCTTTTGATGAGTTTAAAGTGAGGGTGAGATATCCCCAAGGCTATGTGTATGAAATACCGAATAACAATTTAATGTACCGAAATCCTGTATTAAAAGATTTAGGACAAGGTAGAAAGTTGAATGTACAAGATGCCAATTTATTACAAATAGAAGTCAGATGGTGTCAAAAGCTCATTGTTCCATTTGCTAATTATGTTATCGAAGAAATAGTAACGTCTGTTTGGTATTTACCAGGTCCGGAACAACTCGTGTGTAATGCACTTGGACAAGCCACAGGAGATATTTATTTAGCGATGGTTTCACAAGGGTTAATGCGGATGCAAACACCTTTTAGAATGTAATTAACATAAAGATGAACTTGACGTAACCGTCATTAAAAATTGAAAAATGGATTTAAATAGGGATATATGCGATGAAATATAATGCACTTTGGTTAGCAATATTACTAGCTGCTAGCGTAGGAATGAGTGGTTGTAATAGTGAATTAGAGGAAGGTGAAGGCGTTGGCGTTGTCGTGCCCACACCTGTAGATCCTGTAGACCCAACGGATCCTATAGATCCAACTGATCCTGTTGACCCAACCGATCCAGTCGATTTTGTCGGTACCTGGGAAAACAAGGATGAAGATGGTGATGGTGTGCCTGATGAGCAGGATGATTATCCGTTTGATGCAGATAAGTCTGAATACGAATTGGTTTATGAAGAAGAGTTTAATAATAATCTAGCAGTTGCTAACATCGTAAATGGAGGCGTTCCTTTCAGAGTTAGTGGTGTCGTCCAAGAGAATCAAGATCTTGATCTTTACAAATTTCATGTTAATGAGCGTAAAGATATAACAGTAGTGCTTAAGTCTGATAGTAAAGAGTTTTCTCCTTATGTAACGATTTTTGATTCTAAGGGGGAGTCATTACAAATGTATAAAAGTAGTTACAATCCTGTCGGTCTAGTTCGTAATGCGGTAAGTTTTACATTGACTAAATCAGGGGCTTATTATCTGGTGGTAGGTGATTCTGAAGCAAGTGGTAAGCCTGACTTTAACTATGATATACATGTGTTCGATGATGTAGATGTAGATTTAATTGATGATAACATCGAATCAGCATTTGGTCTTTCAAGTAAAATACAAGATTCAGATGAAGATCAAATCATTGATGGTGACGAGTTTTATGTTTACGAGTATGGTGATGTATTCTCACATGATCGTGACAATGACGGAACTCCAAACTGGCTAGACCTTGATAGTGATGGCGATGGGATTATAGATCGTATCGAGAATAACAAAGACTATGAAAGAGATGGTTTCGCGGCATTTGTAGACTTAGACTCTGATGGGAATGGTATTTCAGATGCTATAGAAGTTGGTGATAATATTTTAAGTCCATTAGATCAAGACATCGATGGTGATTATGACTATATAGATGTAGATGATGATGCTGATGGGTTATTAGATATAAATGATTCTAATCCCAAAGAAAGTGTAGTTTCGGTTTTGCCTAATCAAGTGGGCTATAAAGATATTCTATCTATTTCATACTTATATAACGGACAATCTATAGATAATATTAATATAGCATTTGAACCGCATATGTTAAATGGAACTAACCTTAATCAAAGTGGTTACCTTGTATTTAATATGGGCCCAGGTGTTTCACCTGTCAACATTAAAATGTCCGGAGGCGATGAGGGTGTTTTTTTAATGCCTAAAAACGCAAGTAGCTTATATTTTTACTCTGATGGTGTTCGTTCAAATGTTGTTGATGTTAAATATTCTAACTCTAACATCCCTATTATTAACTCAATGTCTGGTGAGTATTATAAAGAAGGTCAGACAGTTGATTTGTCGGGTGTGAACTTTAATGAAGACACATTAGTTTATATTAATGATGAAGAAATATTACCTTCTATTAACACGCCTACAAACTTAAACTTTACCTTGCCAGAGAATCTACCACCATCAGTTATGGTAAGTGTGAAAACGAGTTATGGGGAAAGTAATCAAAGAGAGATTAAAATTGGAAATCAAATATCACTTGACTTATTGATGCCAGACAATGTCGTTATTGACTATGAAAGTCTAATAATTGAATCACTTCGCTCCCCAACAGGTGTTAGTTACAAATTTAATAGTGCATTAACCTCACAAGTACTAGTAGGTAGCGGGCACGATATCATAATTATCAGTTATGAAGATGGTAACGATAGTTGGCCATATTTATATCAAGCAGCTTTTGGTGGGAAACTTAAATATGAAATTTCGGCTTTAAATTCAGCAAAATCACTTTCATGGTATATGGCCGGTGCAAAGAATTTAGTACCTACATCTAGCTGGGAGGCATTTTATGATAATTTGTCTGAGATCGCTGAAATACAATTGTTAGCAAATTTTATAGAAGCTAATTTAACAAATCCTAAGTTTTCTGAAAATAAAGCCGCTGAGTACAATGAACTTGAAAGTGCTGCTGTTAAAGCTGTAAAGTCTTCGATAGAAATAACATTCCCAAGTTCAGAGAATAGTAAGCCAACTTCGTCAAAGTCAAGCAAAGCTAGAGTACCAGAAGGAGCATACAAACCTTTAATTGAAGCCGATTGGGTTGATACTGATGGAGATATAGAAATTATACCATCAGAAGTATGGGATGGGTTCGCGGATGATGTATTTGATGGTAATTTTGGTGTTGAAAATGATACCGCACTTTTTTTGAGTAGTCGATTTAAAAAAATGGGCGAAGAGTATGAGAATGATGTGTTGATACCGCATGTCACTTCAAGTATCGATGGTAATGTCATCGGTCCTCAGCATTGGGGGATTTTGAATATTTCCCAAACGAAGTATTTCCCCCAGTGTAATTATAATAATTGTGATATTGAAGTTATAACACCTGGAATACGCGGACCTTATCCAAGTACTAGTGCAGGTGAGCAGGCAAGAAACGCACTAATTTTTAAAACCGCGGTTGAACAGGTTATTTTACCTGCGATTGGTTACGTCATCGATAGAAATAATTTGTATGAAGACAGAGTTTGGGTACAAAAAGTATTGACAGAAGCTTATCCAATATTTATTAATGCTGTTGACCTATCGCAGTCAAAAGACACTGCAGAGGTCTTAGGGAAATTTTTTTGGCTTCTTAGAGACGATATCATGTCTAATGGGCCAGCAAGTCAATTAAGTGTCATCATCGCTCAAAAAGTAGGCTCAAGTTCTTTAATGACAGCCGTTAGAAATAAATTAGCCCAGTATCTTGCACCATTAGCGCTTCCAGTGGTTGGTGAAGCGATTATTCTAATACAAGCGATTAACGATGCGTTAAAGGGCGTTAATTTAGCAAATAAACTATTAAATGTTACCGGCGATCTCATGAGAGTACCCAGTGTCGTGAGCTTTACGGCGCAATGGCCAGTTCGAATCGACTCAGTTTATCCCGCAGCTATAGATAAAAGTACAATTAAAAGTGATGTAAACCTTATTATTGAAGGGCGTGGCTTTTTGTCTCTTTGGGTTTTCGGTAAAAAAGTTTTTCCTGAAGTTTCAGTTATAGATACTAAAGGAACAGACGATTTAACTGATGATGACACCCTATTAGATTTTGAAACGAACGGACAAAACTTAGTCTCTGATGGTTCAGCTATCGATTTTGTTTATATTGAAAAAGATAAGCTACTTAATGCTGTCGGGCCTCTAAAAGTCTTTGTCGAAGTATCTGATTCGAAGCCAACACCTAAGGAAATTCAATTTGTTGACGGTATTCAAATAGCCAATATTGAACCTGATGAAGTATTCCGTGGAGATAGCGTTTTAATTTCAGGCGCTGGTTTCAGTCGTTCAATTCCTGAAAACCTTGTTACTTTTCAAGGTAACTCAGGAAGGCTACAAGCTAAAATTGTATCTGCTAACATCAATAGCTTGCGAGTTATTGTGCCTGATGGTGCTGTCTCTGGTGATGTTACCTTATCTGTAAATGGTAGATCATCTAAAAATAGCTATCCTGTGATAGTACAAGAAAGTGGTATTACAGCTAGGTTTGGTGATAACGGTAATGAGCAGGATGATATATTCACTTTGTTTGTCGCAGGTAAATCTGTTCAAATGTCACAAGCAGGACAACGAGATATTGAATTATTTCAATCTTTAGCACCAGGTGAGTATGAAGTTTTGATGACTGCAAATGACATTCCTGATGAAAGAGGTACATATTATGTCTGTTTTTCTGATAATGTTGAAATACTTAATGGTAGTCCTGTCACTGCAAAAACATTATTGACAAATCAAGGTGATCAAGCAAGATGGAACATAAGGGTATCGGCTAGCGCAGGTAAAATAATTTCTAATTGTGCACAATCAGAAATTAAACCAAGCCAGCAAGTGTTTGGTAACATTAAACAAGCAGTAATTGATTAACATAAAAGGAAAATCACCTTGAATAAATTATTTTTTATAGTGGTATGTTTATTGCTTAATAGCAGTGTTGCAGAGGCTAAGTTTGATGAAGATTTGCAAAAAAGGTGCGTTAACATTGTAAACTACAAGCTAGCAGGGGATCTAGACTCGTTATTGCAATATGGTTATCCTAAAACCAGTAGCAATCCTAAATTTGTTAAGTTTTATGAAAAAAAACAGATAAAAGATGCTAGAAGGATTGCTGAAAAAGGGGCTGTTGATAGTGTGTCTGTAGTCGACACTAACGAGCTTGCTAATCCGGCAAGCGACAGCAAGCATGCTGGCTTTAATATTGTTGAACAACGCTCAATTCTAACTCATGTTAAGTTTTCTAAACAGGAGCGACCCGTAAGTTATGAATGTCAATTTGGTCGTGAAAAAGAGTCAAATGAATGGTTTATTTTAAACGCGATTTAGATTTTAGATAATAAAAAACTAAAACGACTAACATTGGTTAGTCGTTTTTATATTTTTAAATACAAAATTACAGCGATTTTTTTATGCCTTGGTTAGCAAAGAAGCTCCGAAAATTTAACAATACTTCCTCTTTATCAGACAAATTAACAGAACAGCATAAGGTCGTTGTAACATTAAATAGAATTGTGTGGCCCTTATCTAACTACACTTGGGCGCTATTTGTGATTTGCTTAGTGGGCATCCCATTGGGGTTATTTGCATTGGATTATTATCAATATGTGTTGGAGGCGACGTTTACTGCATTAGCCGTCATTCTCGTTAGCCATTTTATTATCCATTTTAAAACAGGTTTTAAAGCGACCTTAACAAAAGATGCCATAGAATTACCGATTAGCCAGCATTCGACGGGATACGTGTCATTTAGTCGGGTTAAAGAAATTCGTATCCAACGTTTTTATCATATTTACCGCTATGTTAAACCCGGCGCTATTTTTAACTCGCCAGCAAGAGGCGAGATATATACCCATGCACATCTAGTGTTAAACAATGGCGAAGTTGTTAATTTGTCTCGGGTAAACCTCGTCTCATTACCTGAAATTGTCGAATACATACAGCAGCGTTACTCTCCCAAAATCAGTTATCGTTATCCAATGCCACTGACATTTTTAGGTGGGATGTTTCTGTTATATATAGTGTTGCTTATCTCACAAATTATGACGATTTAATTGTTTGACAATAATTGCGCAAATCGAAAATTAACATGGCCATATATAGACGCTCCCGGTGAGTCAAGATAATACTCTGCTCACCGAAGGCTTTTTGGCCTTAGTTTTCTATACAATATTCTCATTCTTATCAACAACATGGCCATCCATGATTGTTGGCTAAATATCAAGCAATAAACTAGGCTTTATTTACCCTTCCTAAATGGTATTTGAAGATGGCCAGACCAAGACAGACAATTGTTAGCGTAGATGACACACCTTCTCCTGCAAATAGAGAGTAGTCACTGCTGTTCGCGAGTAGTCCGTAAGGCTTTTCTGTGTGGTATTGATCATTTAACGGGTGAAAACTTTGAGCATGGGCGTGAGTGGGTTGACTCACGTATTCTTGAGCTTGCCACCATCTTTGCCATAGATATTTGCGCCTACGCACTCTTTGTAATGAACAGGGAGTAATCACTTGCATGTGGTATTAAAGGTTGATGCAGAAAAAGCGAAATGCTGGTCAGATAAAGAATTGTTAATTCAATGGCACAAAGGCTTTAAAGGTACATTACTGACACAAAAATTTGTTAAAGGTGAGGACCTAAACTCATTTGAGCTTCAAACGGTTAATGAATGCATTACTGAATACCGTAAACGCTTAATTGATATCAGCTGGTTTATGCGCTCCTTGAGTGAGCCAATCGCTCGAACGGCCAATAAAGAAGATAAATGTACCGGGCGATTTTATTCGCTGCCATCCATGGCACTCACCTTCCTGGCCAGCTAAAGCTGTTCAAATTTATTCCCGATAAATTTGTGGGAAGGGCTGTTTACCTTTTTCTGCCATAAAGAGTCAAGCATTATTAGATGACGCCGCAGTATTAGCCTGTATGGCTTATGTTGATTTGAACCCAATTCGAGCCAAGATGGCAGCAACTCCAGAAACTTCAGATTACACCAGCATTAAACGTCGAATATGTTCAGCGATAAAAGGTGAACAACCCAAAGCGTTACTGCCTTTTGTCGGTAATGAACGGCTAGATATGCCCAATGGACTGATGTTCAGTGTAAAAGACTATATCGTGCTGGTGGAAGATACGGGTCGTATTATTCGAGAAGATAAGCGTGGTGCCATTAGCTCAACTAGCCAAGATATTCTCAATAGACTAAATATCCCAGCTGACAACTGGCTAAAAATCACCACTGAGTTTGGCGCGTTATTCAAAGGCGCAGTAGGGGCTTTACCTGCAATAACTGACTATTGTGAACATTTAGACCGAAAGCGACGACAAGGCGCTTCAAATTGCCAGCGTTGGCTGTGTGCTTAAGGCTTAATATCGAGAAAACTATAATGTATTTTACACTTTGGTTGGTATCAATCAGCTAGTGTTGCCTTCATTTTGGCCTATAAGCTGATTATCAAACATCAGAGTTGAATTCGGGCTTATTTATTGTTTAAAAGAATGTATTTTGGTTTTTGTATAGTCATAAAAGGCTATCGTAATTCAAGTGAAAAGGCAGTAAGTTATTTCATTATAAAAATGGGTGATGAGATGGACGCTCCCTAATACGGCGTCAATGCGCCAAACTGATGTTGAACCATACAGTTACTTAAGGAGCGTCCACTATGAAAGTTACCACTATTGCGATTGATTTGGCAAAAAATGT
>NZ_JCAYNT010000059.1:0-900 GCF_059758095.1 Shewanella sp. MF05913 | reverse complement strand
CAGCATCAAACGATAGCATTAATTGAATCGTTATCAAGAGAGCAGAACATCGTTAAACAGCTTTGCTGTTTATTTGAAGTGCCCCGTAGTAGCTATCACTATCACCTTAAACATCGTGGTTTAGTGAGCCCCGAACGTGAAAGATTACGCCAACAGGCCATCACAATACACCGTGATAGCCGAGGTGCAGCTGGCGCGAGAACAATAGCAGGCCAGCTAAATCAGTCAGGTGAAAATGTGGGTCGCTATCAAGCAGCGAGCCTAATGAGAGAAGCTGGGCTCATCAGTAGCCAGCCCAGAAAACATCGCTATTCTGTCACCAGTGAAGACTCAAAAATAGCCCCTAACTTGTTAAAGCGTCAGTTTAATGTAGAAAAGATAAACCAGGTTTGGTGCGGTGATGTAACCTATGTGTGGTCTGGAACCCAATGGCTCTACTTAGCTGTGGTCATGGATTTATATGCCAGAAAAATAGTGGGTTGGGCTTGCTCAGATAGCCCGAATACAGATTTAACCTGTGCCGCATTGAGGATGGCATTTGAAAGTCGTGGACGGCCAATAAACGTGGTATTTCACTCCGATCAGGGTTGTCATTACAGTAGTCTTCAATATCGACAGATGCTCTGGAAATACAACATCACTCAAAGTATGAGTCGAAGAGGAAATTGTTGGGATAATGCAGTAATGGAACGATTTTTTAGAAGTTTCAAAACGGAATGGATGCCTAAGCATGGGTACAATAATGTCGATGAAGCAGAGCAAGATGTGCTGAAGTATATATTGAAGCACTACAATACAAAACGTGGGCATAGTTATAATAATTATATGACCCCAACAGCAGCTGAAAATGCTGCTTAAAGCACAACTCTTGTTTGTGTACAGATTTACTTGACCACATCA
>NZ_JCAYNT010000058.1:0-973 GCF_059758095.1 Shewanella sp. MF05913 | reverse complement strand
GGGGGAAGACGAGGACAGTTAACCTCACTCTCAGATAGGCTGCATTACACATCCTTGATTGATAATGCCGTTACCTCAGGCGCAAGAAAGGAGAAAGCCTGTGAAGAAATTGGTTTGTCTATACGGACGTTACAGCGTTGGCAGGAGCAAGGTGAAATCATCGGTGATAAAAGGCCTATAGCGGATAGACCCCAGCCCCAAAATAAGCTAACAGAGGAAGAACAGCAAGCCATATTAGCTATCAGCAATCAAGAAGAATACGCTAATTTAGGGCCAAGCCAGATAGTACCAATGCTGGCAGATAATGGGCAATATATCGCATCTGAATCAAGCTTTTATCGTGTGCTGAAGGCCAACAACCAACTCACTCATAGAGGAAAAGAAAAACCTAAAGGTAGCCGAGCTAAGCCTAAGGGGTACACAGCGACAGGACCAAACCAAGTGTGGACCTGGGATATCAGCTACTGTCCTTCAACAGTGATTGGACGGTTTTTCTACCTTTACATGATAATCGACATTTTCAGCCGTAAAATTGTGGGTTGGGAAGTTCATGATAGTGAATCAGGTGACTATGCTGCAAAGTTACTTGAGCGAACTCTCTGGGCTGAGAAATGCGTTAAACAAAACGTGGTATTGCACTCAGATAACGGCAGTCCGATGAAATGCTTAACGATGCAGTCCAAGATGCTTGAAATGGGAGTAATAGGCTCTCGTAGTCGTCCAGGTGTCAGCAATGATAATCCGTACTCGGAATCACTGTTTCGCACGGTCAAATACAGCCACCGCTGGCCAAGTGAAGGCTTTAAAAGCCTTGAAGATGCAAGAACTTGGGTGAAAGACTTCGCGAATTGGTACAACAATGAGCACAGACATAGTCGTATCAAATTCGTGACACCGGCACAACGTCATCATGGTGAAGATAAAGCGATATTGGCAAAACGCCGTGAGTTATACAAAAAATCGCAAAAAATTA
>NZ_JCAYNT010000057.1:0-1059 GCF_059758095.1 Shewanella sp. MF05913 | reverse complement strand
TATTCTATTTCTTACCATCAGCGCAGTGATTGCTGGCTGCCAAGGGTGGGAAGAAATTGAGGATTTTGGACACGACCGTCTCGATTGGTTACGCAAATTTGTCTCTTTTGAAAATGGTATTCCTAAACATGACACGATAGCGAGGGTTATCAGCACTATTGATATGGGTACGTTTCAATCCTGCTTCTCTAAATGGATGCAAGACTGCCACCAAGTCACAGCTGGACAAGTGATTGCTATTGATGGAAAAAGATTAAAAGGTTCATTTAATCAGTCTGATAGAAAGGATGCCATTCATATGGTGAGCGCGTTTGCTTGCGAAAATGGCGTGGTGATTGGACAACAAAAAACCGACTGTAAATCGAATGAGATAACCGCCATTCCAGTCCTGCTGGATCTATTAGAGATAAAAGGTTGCCTAGTCACCATCGATGCCATGGGATGTCAAAAAGCCATTGCCCAGAAAATTTTAGATAAAGATGCCAATTACCTGCTGGCACTTAAAGGCAATCAGCCTATGTTATTGGCCCAGGTTGAAAAATTATTAGGACCAGAAATCAGCCGCCAGTGTCAGGATGGAACGCTGTTTCAGGAAGCGGATTACCAACGAAATAGAGAAGAGTATCGATGCTGTATTGTTACCAATGACATGAGTCAAATACCCGCTGCGGCAGATTGGCCAATGTTAACAACAGTTGGGGTGATCGTTTCTTATCGAAAAGAAAAGGGCAAAGTATCCAAAGAGTTAAGTTTTAGGTACTACATCAGTTCAGCCACGTTAACGGCAGAAGAGTTGGCAGCAAGTGCCCGAGAGCATTGGAGTATCGAAAATGGATTGCACTGGAAACTTGATGTTGGAATGAAAGAAGATGATTGTCGTATCCGACGTGATGGTGCACCGGAAATCATGGCAAGTGTTAGGCATGTTGCAGTGAATCGTCTTCAGTCAGAGACAAGCTTTAAGAAAGGAGTAAGAGCAAAACAAATGAAAGCTAATCGCAACACCAATTACCTTGAAAAGGTTATTTTTGGCAAGTGAATTTTCATGCTCTTACCCTG
>NZ_JCAYNT010000056.1:0-1307 GCF_059758095.1 Shewanella sp. MF05913 | reverse complement strand
CCTCATTAGAAGTTCTTTCTTTCCTAAAGGGAGATTATTGGATGTTTGGTTAACGACAGCAGAATATAAATCATCTTGGCCATCCTCCAATAAAAGATACAACAATTCGTCTTGTAATTGATTCAATGTTACCTCCAAAACTGGCTTTAATAGCCTCTGCTATCCGTCCAACTTACCATGCTTTATCCTATGACCTTATGCTTTCAAAAAGAAGTCGTTTTAATCATAGTAAGCATTCAAAGCAACCTTAACATTTTCGATAAATTGCGCTACCGGCAATTCTTCATCGCAAGTCAGATCTCTCAACTCTTGAACGATAGACTCTACTTTCCCCAAAATTTCGCTAAACACCAACACACCTGTGTCACGCAGGCCGTATACTAGCCTCTGAGCTAAAAGCTGTAATTGTTCAGGTTTTTTTGCCAATAGAAGTGTTTCCATCAAAACCGAATGGGCTACCCGCTCCCCGAATATATAACCATCTAGTGAGCTCATGTAGGTATTGCTAAGGTAGTGATAAAAAGGATTTAGGTAATTGATGGCTTCCTCGAATGTAGTTTGTTCTGGAAGTTCGAAGTCGAAAACATCATCTGCAACAAACCGAGAAAGATTTAGCATATCGTATTCATCAATATATGAATGCTGGTTTTTTTTAAGAAATTCAGATACAAGAACTATTGATCCAAAGTCGTCAAACCTTACGGTTGTCCACCCCACATCTTCAAAGACTATCCCTTGCGCTTCTAGTGCATGAGCATAGCTTAGTAAAGCTTCTAGCTGTAATGAAGTGTGAGTGTTTTCTGAACGTTTCACTACGGTGACAGAAGGGTTGTTGATATTCTTTACTTCTATATTAGTTTTAACATTTGCAGGCCCATCAATAATGCCAGACAGTCTTTGCACAGTAACGTCTAATTTGATTTCACCAATTAAATCAACTCTATTTAAAATTATTGTTACTGATTCTTCATTATCATAGCTCTGATATTGAAACCATAAAAGATTTAAGTCGCCAAATTCATGTACGCTTTGTTCTTCCCTGCAATCTTCAGTATTCTGATTTAACGATGAAGATACTAATTCTTTAGATAGTTTAATGATCCTTTGCTCTATCGCGTTAAAGAGTCCGCTCTCTTTCATGTTATCAACGAATTTCAACTTTGATTCGTACAGTTCTATCATTGATCGTAACCTCTTTTAACTTTTGCTCACCAACTCCAGTAGCTATTCTTTTAACGAATATGCTTCATTTATAAGTTGAGGTATCTCTTAGTCCCTTTTTAGTGTTTCTAATAAAAATTCATTGA
>NZ_JCAYNT010000055.1:0-1420 GCF_059758095.1 Shewanella sp. MF05913 | reverse complement strand
TATATGGACCCACCCGTTTTGCAAGTGATCTCGAAGCGTTAATAAACAAATTCATTGCCTTCATATATCCGGCTTGTAAATCGGGTGTTTTATATACCCGCAGCCCTAATGCAATTAGCTAACTACTTTAACTTTATCATTCCGACGGCTTCTAAAGAGCCAAAGACGAGTTCAGTTTTAAAGTAGTACAGTCTGACTGTTTATCATTATTTCAAAATCTTTCGCAACTTGTGGTGAGTTTGTTTTACTCGGTGTTACTTGCTACTTAAATTAATCAGTTGATTGTGAATCGTATTACTTTGTTATGCTGCATATTCGAGTCGGTAATCTTCTTCCTTTGCGATGACTGACCAGGCTATTCTGGCGAGCTTATTGGCCAGAGCCACACATGCGACATTGCTATGCTTTCTACACTTTAGCTCATAGGCCCAGCGGCTTAATTTATCATCTTTACCGTCCACATATTGCAATACAGCACGTGCACCATGTACCAGTGACGACCTCAAGTGAGGATTCCCTTTTTTCGTAATACCAGACAGCATGGTTTTACCACCGCTTGAGTTTTGTCTTTGTGTTAATCCGCACCAGGCGGCAAAGTGACGACCATTATGGAACATTTTACCATCGCCTATCGCGGCATACATTTCTGCCGCTGTCATGGGGCCAATACCTATAACGCTTTGCACTCGCTTACAGATAGGATTCTTTCTTGTATAAGCGGTTACTTTTTTAGTGTAAAACTCAACTTTCTCTTGTGCCGCAACAAAGTCAGCATAGAGTTCGCGAAAACTTTCTCGTGCAAATGCCGATAACTCATTGCTTTCATCATCAATAAATTCAGGCAATCGAGTCGCTAATGCCGTTTTTCCCTTTGCAGCGCATAAACCATATTCTGCAAGAAAGCCTCTAACTTGATTGTTGATTGCGACCATCGTTTTTACATGGCGCTTTCTCATGCGCAGCACCATTTGAATATCTTCTTGCTCGACGCTTTTTATCGGTACAAATGTCATGTTTGGTCGTTGTGCTGCTTCAGCAATGGCTTCAGCATCATTAAAATCATTTTTGTTTTTACGACGATAAGGCACAACATATTGAGGCGCAATGAGCTTGACTTGATGCCCTAATTTAATGAATTCACGAGCCCAATGGTTAGCCCCGCCACAGGCTTCCATCACTATCAACATTGGCTCTAATCGGGCAAAGACACTGAGCAAGTCGGCACGCTTAATTGCTCTCTTTTTAACTAACTTTCCAGCTTGATTAACGGCAAACATGTGGAAAATAGTCTTTGATATATCTAAACCAATTGTTGTAATCTTCATATTCGGACCCGCCCTTTGTTGATAAAGTGTACAAACTTATCATGGCTCACTATGAAGCCGATTAGAAGGGTGGGTCCATCTCATTATTCCGGCAA
>NZ_JCAYNT010000053.1:0-1636 GCF_059758095.1 Shewanella sp. MF05913 | reverse complement strand
CCCCCTGTGTCAGGATAGTTGTCGCCTCTAACTTTTAATAGAGGCAATAAAATGAGTCGTCGATTTACACAAGAATTTAAAGTTCAAGCTGTTGAAAAAGCATTATCTCAATGTGATGATGTTCGCCTAGAAGATATTGCGTTTGATTTAGGCATCGGTTATTCAACCTTGCAACGATGGATTACGCTTGCTAAAAAACATGAACTTGAAACTAAAAATAATGGTAGTCACATGACAACAGAAAAACGCCCTCATGACTGGAGCTTAGAAGAAAGGCTTAATGCCATTATTGAATGTGCGAGTTTAGGTGAAGCAGCTCTTAATGAATATTGCCGTGCTAAGGGGCTTTACCCGCATCATATTAAACAGTGGAAGCAAGATTTTGCTAAAGGGCCTTCAACGAAGCCCGTAAAATCAGACAGTAAACAGCTCAAACAAGAAATTAAGCAACTTCAAAAAGAGCTTAATCGTAAAGACAAAGCGTTAGCAGAAACAGCTGCCTTACTTGTACTCAAAAAAAAAGCAGATGCGCTTTGGGGTTTCAACGAGGACGATTAACCAGCTCAACTGAACGTCATGAACTGATAAAGCTCATTACCGACGCGCAGAAATCAGGGGCAAGGCAAGCAAAAGCATGTGAGTTACTTGGTCTAACGGCAAGAACAATTCAACGCTGGATTGAAGCTGATGATATGACAGATAAGCGAACGAGTACGATAAAGCGACCACCTAACAGGCTAACTGAATTAGAGCAACAGCGTATTATTAAGACAGTAAATTCAATAGAATATGGACATTTACCACCCAGCAAGATAGTCCCTAAACTATTAGATAAAGGTGTGTGGATAGCATCAGAAAGCTCGTTTTATCGTGTTATGAAATCACATAAATTATTAACACACAGAGAAAAAGTTAAACCAAATAAAAAGATAAAAAAGCCAAAAGCGCTCAAGGCAACACGTGTAAACGAAATTTATACATGGGATATCACATATTTGCCAACAGCGGTTAAAGGTCAGTTTTTATACTTATATTTAGTGATGGATATTTATAGTCGAAAAATAGTTGGTTGGCAGGTTCATGACACACAGCTAAGCACACTGGCGGCTGATTTAATGGTAGATATTTGCAGGCGAGAGCAGGTAAAGCCAGATCAAGTCACGTTGCACTCGGATAATGGCAGTCCAATGAAAGGGGCAACGTTATTGGCAACATTGCAGGAGTTAGGTATTGTGCCTTCATTTAGCCGACCGTCAGTGAGTAATGATAATCCTTATTCTGAATCGCTATTTAAGACGTTAAAGTATCGCCCAGAATACCCTGAAAAAGCCTTTGAAAGCATCGGTAGTGCAAGGAAGTGGGTTAACGGATTTGTTGATTGGTACAACGATGAGCACTTGCACAGCGGTATTAAATTTGTCACGCCAAACCAGCGTCATTTAGGATTAGATAAAGCGATACTAGCGAACCGTCACCGAGTAAATGAAATAGCGAAATTGCAAAATCCAATTCGTTGGTCAGGAAAATCTAGAGATTGGACAATGATCAATGAAGTAAATTTAAATCCAGAGAAAAAAGAAGCAATGCGGGCGGCATAAAATTTAATTTGATGCGACAACTAACTTGAAAAACTCCG
>NZ_JCAYNT010000052.1:0-2173 GCF_059758095.1 Shewanella sp. MF05913 | reverse complement strand
GTAGCTTTTTCGCGTCGATAAATTTACGACGAGCATGAGCCCAACAGCCGACTAAGGTTGCCTCTGTTTTGGCATAGGCCTGATAACCATCCACGTGTAAGTACCCTTGATATCCATCAAGATAATTAACCACGCACGCGGCCGCGCGACTATTGTGGAAGTCGTAAAGCACGATATTAGGGATAGGATTATTCGGGTCTGGTGAATCCCTACCTGAGCAATACACCCACATGTAGCTGTTCACTTTATCGGATTTCACCACCTTTAATGGCGTTTCATCGGCAAACAACATGGGTTGCTTTAACAGCTCGGCTTTAAGTCGCTCAACTAGTGGCGCGAATAGCGCGGCGGATTTGTCTATCCAGCTGCTCATGGTCTGGCGACTGAGCTCAATACCGTATTGCTTGAACATCGCTTCCTGGCGATAAAGCGGTAACCCATATTGGTATTTACTGGTGATAAGCTGACTGAGCAAACTGCTTGTTGCAATGCCTTTATTGATGGGCATGGCAGGCATTGAGGCTTCCTTTATCGGGGTGTGAGTTGAAGATTTATCACAGTGACGGCAAGCGTACTTAGGTCGAATGTGCTCAATTACTTTGATTTGAGCGGGAATAAACTCAAGCTTTTCTGACTTATCTTCACCCATTTTATGTAGCTCTCCGCCACAGCAATCACACAATTTATCTTCAATATCGTGGATAACTTGTTCACGGGGTAAGTCTTTTGGCAGTGGCTTACGCACCGGCTTTTTACGGGTATAACTAATGGATTGCTGCTCAGCCTCAGCGGCTTCAATAATCTCTTCCACTTCATTGAATAACTCGCCTTGCCCGACAAAGCCTTCAGCACTCTTGCCGAATTGTTTTTGTTGGGCCAGGCGCCAGCGTTCTTCTAACGCAGCGATTTGCGCATCTTTTTGTAAAGATAATTGCCGCTCATTTTCGAGCAGTTTTTCCAGCTCAGCGATGCGCTGTTGAAGGGCGAGTACATTATTCATAACGCCTATTTTAAGGCATCATGAAAGGCTTTCCAGTGCTAACTGAACATCTTTTGATGATCATCAATCGATCGCCAACTCTTTTGAATAATTAAAGCACTTGCTTACCTGCAACATCAATTTTGGTGTGGCCAATCACATCATAACCCGCTAACAACCAGTGTAATTGTTGCTCGGTTAATCTCATGGTGGGTGACATGAGTTTAGGCCATTTGAACTTATGCTTATCTAAACGCTTATACCACAGGGCAAACCCGGTGTTATCCCAGTACAGCAGTTTGAGTTTGTCGCGGCCTTTATTACAAAATACAAATAGCGCACCACTGAGCACAGGTAGTTCAAGCTCTGCTTCCACCAACGCCGCCAATCCATTAATCGATTTACGAAAATCGACCACATCGGCACATAAATAAACGGTGGGCACATCAACAAACATCTTCATGCCGTTAGCTCTTTAATAATGGCAACGATATCGTTGGTTGCTAAATTGGTTGGAAACATTAACTGGCCTGTGCGGATATCAAACTGCACCACATTTTGATGAGTTTGCGCGCAGACTTCAGTGGTGGTTTGTTTTAACTGAATAAAACGTGATGATGTGGGGTTGGTTGTTTGCACTGGCAAAGTTGAATTAGGCTGATACTCAGCCAGTAAAGCACGTTGTTTATAATAAGTCGTAATAGCGACATTATGGTGTTGGCAGAATTCAATATTAGTGCCACTAAACGAGCCGCGTTGTTGAAGTAGCATCTGCCACTGAGTAGTTGTTCTGTATGTTTTCATCACCTGCTCCGAATTTATCATTGAGCAGGTATTTTTAGACAATCAGAACATCGATGCTAGGTGTACTTCGCTAGACGGTTACCTTTTTCGAGCCTCTCTTTTCAGAAAAATTAGCGCCAGTAAATGACCTATTCTGGCATGAGCATATCGGCCACACAGCTATCATGCTTCTTTCTACGACCATATTGACTAAACTGCAGACGTAAAAAAGCCCGTTGCGTTAGCAACGGGCTTATCACTACTCTTTCGAGTAAATTAGGCGTCTGGAAATGACCTACTCTCGCATGGGGAGACCCCACACTACCATCGGCGATACTGTGTTTCACTTCTGAGTTCGGAATGGGATCAGGTGGTGCCACAGCTCTATGGTTTCCAGACAAATTTTGGTTA
>NZ_JCAYNT010000051.1:0-2302 GCF_059758095.1 Shewanella sp. MF05913 | reverse complement strand
ATAAATGGTTTAATCCCATTTGATTACATCATGGCTTGCCTTAATGAACTGTGTAAACCAGCACCGGATATCGACAACCTGTTACCATGGAATTTTAAACAATAGGTGTGGTTCGCTAGACGGTTACGGTCGATATGTCCCTGCGAAAGTAGATCATTTCCAGTTGCCAAATAAACAGCAAGGCCACCTTAATCGGGTGGCCTTTTTGTTTTGTGACTTAAAAACAATTTCGAATATGACAAACCGTAGTGTGGCCGATATGCCCCTGCGAAAGTAGATCATTTCCTGGTGCCAAATAAAAAGCAAGGCCATCATATCGGATGGCCCTTCTGTGTTTTCTGACTCAAATAGATTTCGAATATGACAAAACGAAGTGTGGCCGATATGCCCCTGCGAAGTAGATCATTTCCAGGTGCCAAATAAACAACAATGCCATCTAATCGGATGGCCCTTCTTTGTTTTATGAGCCTAATAGATTTCGAATATGACAAAACGCAGTGTGGTCGATATGCCCCTGCGAAAGTAGGTCATTTCCAGGTACCAAATAAACAGCAAGGCCATCTTATCGGATGACCCTTCTTTGTTTTCTGACTCAAATAGATTTCGAATATGACAAAACGCAGTGTGGTCGGTATGCCCATGCAGGAGTAGGTCATTTCCAGGCGCTCAACAAAACAGTAAGGCCACCTTAATCAGTTAGCCTTTTTGCTTCGTGACTCAAATAGATTTCGAATATGACAAAACGTAGTGTGGTGGATATGCCAAGCAAGAGTAGGTCATTTCAGGCTCCGAATAAACGTGAGCGTCTTGCGAAGCGCTCCTAGCATCTTGTTATCTAAAAATAGCTGCCAAATAATAAATTTGGAGTAGGTATGAAAACTTAAATGAAAAGTGTGTAATGGCCACAACTTCTCTAGCAAAGCAGCACATTTAGTGGTGCTAATATCGATTTTTGCCAACACCATAATGTCTCTATCACCATTGACTAAAACAGCATGCTTTACTCGCAGCATCTCAGCCTAATTTCATTTTGCCAGTTTCCTTACACCTTCAGGTTATGTCTAGATAAAACAAACTACTGAGGTCTGTGCGCAAAATCGTCAAAATACAATGCGGGTAGGTCAACTCATGCTTCCAGCCATTTTAGCGTTTTGGTGAAATTACGATTTGAGAGTAATTAATGATGAGCAAATCTCTGTAGTAATCCTGTAAATCAGGTATTCGTTTTATCAGTATCTAACATATACCTGTGTAATGATCAGGTTTTCTATGTTGCTAGCAAACCGACAGAATTTATCGATCTGACGGTATTGGCAATTTTTCTTAAAGCTCATTAATTATTTTTTGCTTACTACTATTCATGAAGGATCCATTTCTAATGAGGTTCCCATCCGCTTTAAGCAGTGCCTATATGTAATCAATGGTTCACTTACTTATTGCTGAGTTAATCATGTTCTAGGAATACCTATAGGTATCTATGCAAATTTGCTACTCATCATGAACTCGGATTTAAGATTGATTTTAATCACGGTCAAAAAGTAGCATTAGGTGTTATGCCTTCTATTAATATAAAAGGAGCAAGTAGTATGAAGATGAATTCACCTCAATATCGACGAGCAAATACTCGCGAGATTCTAACTTAAACCTCGAAATACAGATTTAATGAATTTCTACTCATGTGCTACTGCCTCTTTGTTAACTAATCTTCCTTTTATATTTAGATGCCGATTTTAAAATTGCAGAACCATAATGGAAAAGTTGAACAATCAGCATC
The DNA here is from genome assembly GCF_059758095.1 of Shewanella sp. MF05913. Lineage (NCBI taxonomy): Bacteria > Pseudomonadati > Pseudomonadota > Gammaproteobacteria > Alteromonadales > Shewanellaceae > Shewanella > Shewanella sp. MF05913. The sequence continues at coordinate 528 of NZ_JCAYNT010000051.1, read as the reverse complement.
AATAATCATGAGTTTTATATATTACAGCTGTCGTATTGTGAATCTTGTTATGCCCAATAGTAGTGACTTAATACACCTTAAGATAACCATATATAAAATTATAAAAGCGATATTGTGGATAAATCTGTGAGTAAAATGTGCCTATCTTGGTATTAACTAAGGTATAAAAATTAAATGATAAAATAGCCAAAAAAGGGGTTGCACTAAATCTCATGGTGCCTATAATGCGCATCCACTGACACGGCAGACAGCGAAAGCAGTCAACGGGTTAGATTGAACCAAGTGCTTCAAAACACTGAGTTCAAGGCGAAAAGAAAGTTTGAAAAAACACTTGACGCCGAGACGGGTAAGCGTAGAATACGCAGCCCAAGCCAACGACCTAGCGTCAACGGCCACTAAGTGAAAGATTGATTCTTTTGGTATTAGTACGCTCTTTAACAATCTAAACAAGAAATCTGTGTGGACATTCACAGGTATTGAGTTATTCGAAATTGTCTTCTTGTTCTTCGGAATGTAGGCAATCAAAAA
>NZ_JCAYNT010000050.1:0-2555 GCF_059758095.1 Shewanella sp. MF05913 | reverse complement strand
ATAATTAGATAATATTGGACTAGAAATAAATAGTTTTTTGCAAACTCCTAATCCATATTGCACATCAATGTCATTAAAATGGGCGGCATGTTTTATCGTTGTAAGCTTCAACCTCTTCCATAGGAAAAAAAATGCTAAAACTAAATAATGATGATTTCGAATTTGAAGAACTTTTTGAAGATGCACCTCTGGTAATTGAGGTCAGGCTTGCTGATATTAACGATCCGTTAGCTTCTCAAGAAGATAAAGAAGAAGCAGCACAAATACTTTCAAGCGAGTATCAAGAGCTTGCATATGCATACTACGTTTTAGAAAATTATGAGGAAGCTAAGTGTTATTTAAAAAAAGCAGCGCCATTTGCTTATTTAACAGGCTTTGACTCGGAACTAAAAGGACACAACAATGAGTGGACAATCCAAGAGGAATTAAATGTTGCCTTGTTGTTTGGTGATGAATCAATAATAAGCCAATTACGTGAGCATGCAGATGACTTTACAACCAGCAGCGTGACGAAGAAAGCTATTTTTTTATATGATCATTTACTCATCAAAATTGGTACAGGCAAAGCACTGTCGACAAACGAAATCGAAAATGCGCTCACTGAGGCGAAATCAACCAAAGATAAAGATGTTCAGCAGTATATTGTCCCACTAATTGAAGCCATTAAAGGCCTTAGTATAGGAGATAGTGAGTTATGGCAATCAAGCATAGACAAAGTTATTGCGTGGCACGCTGATGAGTGTAAATACGGTGACTATAAAGAAGATGGAAATGCGGTCATGTCATTAAATGCACTTAGCATGGCTAAATTGGGTAAAGATATGCATGGCTGGCAGTGTAAAACTGATTCACTTTATTTACCGTTATATTTAATTAACGATTAAATTTTTAAACACTAAACACTAAACACTAAACACTAAACACTAAACACCTAATAATAGAGAGACATTTATGTGTAATCTAATCCACCTAGACTAACTCGGCACCCCGATTTGCTTAATCGATGAAAACACCCAAATTGTTTGGCGCAGCTAGCAAGATGTGTTCGGTCAAACAATTGAAAATACATCTATTAAAGTTAGATACATTGAAAATGCTGATGTTGATTATGCTGGTCTGCAAGACAAGATAACTAACCTAATCCGTTTTCAAGGGCAATACTTTGATGACGAATCTGGTTTACACTACAACCGCTTTAGGTACTACAGCCCTCAACAAGCTCGATTTATCCATCAAGACACTATTGGCTTAGTGGGTGGTATAAACCATTATCAATATGCGCCAAATCATGTGAACTAGGTGGATCCGTTTGGATTATTGTGTAAAGAAGGGGAAAGAAGCTTTAAAGAAGCACTTGATTCAAATGTCGCTTCTGGATGTATTAGCCCAACGCTTTCAGATGAATTATTAAAAGCAGCTCAAGTTGGTCAGTTAACACCGAAAGAAATAAAAGAACACTTGAGCTCTTTACCTCAAGAAGAGGGATTACAGTTGGTCACGATATTGCCAGTTGAATGGATGGTTGAAGGTCTTGCAGATGCAGTAACAATAGTAGCTGATATGTTTAATACTGGACCAACTTTAGAGGGGGGTTGCTCTCACTGCCGTAGCACTAATCCCAGGGAAGTTTGCTGATAAAGCAATTGAACCTATGGTTAAGAAAATAGACTTTGCAACCAATACTGTACAATTAACGGTTACACAGGCAGCAAAAAAAGTATCTAGAGAAATAGCTGAAACCTTCGGTAGTAACAAAGCTGTATGGAAAGTTGATGATAAAGGGCGACCGATTTCAGTTGAAGCTAAGCTAGATAGTACTTACCATGAAGGACGTTCTACTGCAGAGAAAAAATTACAGGGTGAAGTAGCCGATACGGCTCGATTAGACGATGACGATGACTATGGTGGCCATTTAGTTGGGCATCGCTTTATGAGTGACCAAGGTGAGAAGAATTTATTCCCTCAAAATGCCAACTTTAATCGCGGCAGTTATAAAAAAATGGAAAACGAATAGGCTGATTGGACTAAAGAAGGATATGAAGTTAATTTAAAGGTTTCTTTAAACTCTCCAGGTTCAGAAAGACCTACAGATATTATTTCTGAGTACGAAGTCTTTGACCCAAAATCGGGAGAACTTGTTTTTGATAGAAGGCATAAGTTTAATAATTCTACAGGTGAAGTATTTGAAAGGGTTTCACGTAAAGATATGAAATTATTTGGAAAATAAAGATGAATATAGATAATGAGAAAGTTTTAGAAATAGCAAAATGTTTTTTGCAATGTGAAGATTTGATACAGAATGAATGGCATGAGGTCACTTTTGTATTTGACGTTGGTGAAGGGCATGTTGCTAATTCAGGTTTTTTATATAATGAAGATAAAATAAGACCAGTGACAGCTAGCATTGAGGAACAACCTTTATTAGTTAGTGATCATAGACAGGATCTTTAGCAATAAACCTATATTTTAGATAGAAAAAAGGCCTTATTTATGATCTGATAATTGTCGCCAAACAAATCAACCTGAACAATAAATAAAGCCAATGACAATTATCA